>JAUXAB010000089.1 GCA_030615025.1 Phycisphaerae bacterium
CCAAATAACCCGCTCTATTGCGGCCGGCTGCAAAGCCCGATGCCTGCGTTGTCAGTCAAAAACGTTCTCAACGTGGAGAAAACCACTTCTGGCGAGCATTTTTGGCCTGCCGCCTTGGCCTTCCCGATATATCGGGACTCGGCCTCATAACGACCCGGTTATTCGGATAAGCTCTTAGTATAATTCTGCTATTATCCTGCCAAAAGCTTTTAATCGTTGACCTCGTTAGAGACCAATGCCGTAAAGCGAGGAGACTTACCGGCTGACGGAAAAGGTCTCTAACGGGGTTGACATAGCTTGTTCGGCGTAATATACTCCCATATCTCGTGAAGCCCTTCGACTCTGCTCAGGGTAAACTGTGAATAGTATCTCGTTCCTTATTTTTAGCTCTCAGCTTTTACATAAAGCCGAGTTGTCGAATAAGGGGAAGGTGTATGGATAAACAAACGAGAAGGGAATTTCTCAAAGCGATGGGGCTTGCAGCAGCTTCTGTGGGGGCGGTATCGATATCGGCGAGCTGTGTTAGTACAGGCCAAAGGCGGGCGGTGAAAAAGCCGCCCAATATTGTGTTCATTTTTATTGACGACCTTGGTTGGCGGGACATTAGCTGCTACGGCAGTAAGTACTACGAGACGCCTAACATCGATAAGCTCGCCGGCGAGGGGATGGTCTTTACCAGCGCTTATGCCAACGCACCGAACTGTGCTCCGACGCGTGCCTGTTTGATGTCCGGCCAGTACACACCACGCCACGGGGTATATACGGTCGGCAGTCCCGAGCGAGGAAAGGCACGTTTGCGAAAGCTGATACCGATACCGAACAAGACAACGCTCGATTCCAAAATCGTTACTATACCTGAGGCACTGAAGTCCGCTGGGTATACGTCAGCGTGCATCGGTAAATGGCATCTGGGCGATAAAGAGCCGTTCCGGCCGGAAGACCAGGGCTTCGACGTTGTGTTCCGTAGAAGCCGCAGGAGCCATTTCACAGCCGAAGGAGAGTACCTGACCGACAGGCTGACAAACGAATCGTTGAAATTCATCGAACGAAACCGCGATAGGCCGTTCTTGCTGTACCTGTCTCACCATACAGTACACACACCTATCCAGGCCAAGAAGGACATAATCGAGAAGTACAAAAAGAAAAAGCCGAGCAACGGGCAGAACAACCCGACCTACGCTGCGATGATTGAGAGCATGGACCAGAGCGTGGGCACGGTCTGTGATAAGCTTGATGAGCTGGGGCTGAGGGACAACACCGTAGTATTGTTTTTCTCCGATAACGGCGGATACGCCAATGCAACTTCGATGGCGCCGCTGCGTGGGTCCAAAGGTATGCTATACGAGGGCGGGATACGCGTGCCGATGATTGTGCGCTGGCCGGGGAAGATAAAAGCCGCAAGTGTCTGCGATGTGCCTGTAATCGGCATCGATTTCTATCCGACATTCCTGGTGATGGCGGGTGCACCAAAGCCATCGGGACATCTTCTCGACGGCGAGAGCCTTGTTGGGCTGCTGAAAGGCGCGAGCAGTCTCAAACGTAAAGCTATCTTCTGGCATTTTCCCGCTTACCTTGAGCCGTACAACGAGAAGCAACGGCCGTGGCGCACGACACCGGCAGGAGCAGTCCGGCAGGGAGATTGGAAATTGATTGAGTTTTTCGAGGACGGCAAAATCGAGCTGTATAACCTCAGAGACGACATCGGTGAGAAGAACGACCTTGCCAAGACGAAGCCGGAGAAGGCAAAAGAACTGCACATGCTGCTCATCGAGTGGCACAGACGCGTTGGCGCACCGGTCCCGACCGAAGAGAATCCCAGGTATGATCCGGCTGCGCGATTAGAAAAAAAGAGTAGTAAGAGCAAAACTTAAAAATAATAAAGAAACGGTAATAGGAGAATATTATGAGCACAAATAAGAAAGAACCCGGCGCAACTCTGGCAGTAGTTTTGAACGTGGTGGCGTTGTGTGTTATAGGTTGGACTGTTCTTGCCTCTTTTGTAGTATTGTATTTCCGATTCTTCCAGTTCTTACCGCTGCAATTCGGTGTTCGCACTTATTATCAGCGGTGGGGAGGATTAGCTCGCTTTCCTGTAATGCACATGCAATATGTGGTAATGGGCGTTTTAATTGGGTTGGTGCTGTTTGCATTAGCCGCCATGATAAGAGCGATTAATGCCAATACACGCCAGCTGCGGAAGATACGAGAGGACTTGAAGACGGCAGCATCGAAGTGAGGCGAGTGGCGTCAATAGGGAGATTATGATGAACCGACGCGACCTTCTAAAAAGAGTAGGTCTGGGTGTAGTATCTTTGACATTGGATGGCTGTGTGAGCGCTTCAAAGCTGTTTGAAGTAAAGGACAGGCCGAATATTCTGTGGATACTGTCCGAGGACATCAGCCCTGACCTGAGCTGCTATGGAACGAAGGCGGTCCAGACTCCCAATCTTGACAAGCTGGCTCGTCAGGGCATTCGCTACACCAACGCGTTTACGACTTCGCCGGTCTGCTCGGCCAGCCGGTCCGCTATGATTACGGGGATGTACCAGACCTCGATAGGCGTCCATCATCACCGCAGCCACCGCAACGATGGTTACACACTGCCCGAGCCGGTTCGGCTAATCACCGAGTACTTCCGCGAGGCAGGGTACTTCACGGCGAATGTGAAAAACGCTGCGCCGGGCGTACGCGGGTCAGGCAAGACGGACTTTAACTTCCAGTTCAGGAATGCCTTTGACGGCAGCGACTGGAATCAGCGAAAGGCAGGCCAGCCGTTCTTCGCGCAACTTTCCATCAGCGTAACGCATCGAGGTGGGCACTGGAAGAGGTTGCGAGAGCAGCTAAAGAATCCCGTCGACCCGGCCAAGGTCAAGCTGCCGCCCTATTACCCGGACCACCCAATCGCACGGGAAGATTGGGCTACGTACCTTGACTCCATTCAGGTGATGGACGGGTACGTCGGCAAGATTCTCAAACGCCTGGACGATGAGGGACTTACGGACAACACAGTTGTTATTTTCATAGGCGACCACGGCCGTTGCCACGTTCGCGGCAAACAGTGGCTTTACGACGGCGGTATCCATATTCCGCTAATCATTCGCTGGCCGGGCAAGCTCAAAGCGGGGCACGTGTGCGACTATATGGTCAGCGCGATAGATATCTCGGCGACAGTGCTGAAAATCGCTGGCATCGAGCCGCCGAAATACATGGAAGGGCGGGTTTTCCTTGGTCCCGGTGCAAAGAAGCGGGACCATATCATCGCCGCCCGCGACCGCTGCGATGAGACCGTCGACCGCATCCGCTGTGTGCGGACGAAACGATACAAATATATTCGCAACTTTATGCCGGAGCGGCCATACACGCAGATAAATCGCTATAAAGAGCGGTCCTATCCGATGTTGCCTCTGATGAAGGAGCTTCACGCCGAGGGTAAACTTACGCCTGCCCAGGCCTTGTTTATGCGTGCGCGAAAGCCGATTGAGGAACTCTACGATATCCGGAACGACCCGTACGAGATACACAACCTCGCAGACTCACCAGAACATCAAAAGACACTGAAAAAGATGCGGAAGATTTTAGATAAGTGGATTAAGGATACCGGTGACAAGGGGCAGTTTCCGGAAAAAGAAAGTGCTATAACGCCGCGTGACCTGGAAAGAATAAGGGAAGATAGAAAAAAACTGGATTGAAAGGATGATATTATGAAGCGACGCGATTTTCTTAAAGCTGTCGGTTTGGGAACGGCGTCTATAGCGCTGCCGGGATGTGGGAACGCTTTCGGTCGGCTTGCAGGTAAGCCGCCTGCGAACAGGCCAAATATTATTTTCATCTTAGCTGACGACTTGGGCTATGGAGACCCGGGCTGCTACGGTCAGGAGAGAATCAAGACGCCGAGTCTGGACCGGATGGCGGAGGAAGGGATGCGCTTCACACAGCACTATGCCGGCAGTACTGTTTGCGCACCGTCACGGTGCGTATTGATGACCGGCCTGCACACCGGACACTGCCTGGTGCGCGGCAACGCCCGTGTACCGCTTCGGCCTTCAGATGTTACTGTCGCCGAGCTGTTGAAAAAAGCCGGGTATGCAACCGGCATCGTCGGCAAATGGGGTCTGGGCGAGCCCGGCAGCACGGGTATCCCGAACAAAAAGGGCTTCGACTACTGGTTCGGGTATCTCAACCAGAGGCACGCCCATAACTACTGGCCCGAATACCTATGGCGCAACACTGAGAAGGTTCGGCTAAGAAACGTGGTAAAGCCGGTCAATCCGCCCGGTGGTGTAGCTACGAAGCGGGTCGAGTATTCGCATGATTTATTTGCCAAAGAAGCCCTGGCTTTCGTTGAGCGAAACAAGGACAGACCGTTTTTCCTGTACCTGGCTTATACCATTCCGCACGCTAACAATGAAGCTCGTCAAAAAGGTATGGAGGTGCCTTCTCTCGAACCTTATGCTGACAAGGATTGGCCTGAGCCGCAGAAAGGCCACGCCGCCATGATTACACGGATGGACGGTGACATCGGCAAATTGTTTGTGGAGCTCAAGGAGCTTGGAATCGACGAAAATACGCTTGTGATTTTCTCCAGTGACAACGGCCCGCATAAAGAAGGCGGCGCGGACCCGCGTTTCTTTAAGAGCTCCGGGCCGCTGCGTGGGTACAAGCGGGCTTTGTATGAAGGCGGGATTCGCGTGCCGACGCTGGCCCGCTGGCCTGGTAAGATAAAACCGGGTTCGGTCAGCGACCACATCTCCGGGTTCTGGGATTTTCTTCCGACCTGTGCCGAACTGGCCGGTTTCAAGGCTCCAAAAGATATCGACGGTATATCCATGGTTCCAACACTCTTAGGTAAACCCCAAAAGCAAAATAAGCACGAGTTCCTTTATTGGGAATTTCACGAGCAGGGTAAGAAGCAAGCTGTGCGGATGGGCGACTGGAAGGGCGTTCGGCTCAACGTGGCAAGAAAGCCAAACGGGCCGATAGAGCTTTATAACCTGAAGACCGACATCGGGGAGAAAAACAACGTCGCCGACCAACATCCTGATATCGTTGCAAAGATTGCACAATATATGAAGACGGCACGTACACCGTCGAAGAACTGGCCGTGGCCCAAAGCTTGAAGCCTGGTACGAGAGGTCGTCGAGATTTTTTTGGGAAGGAGATAACAATGAAGCAACACGCATTATTGCACGTGGTTGTTCTAATTGTAGTCTGTGGCGTGGTCCTGGGCAGCGTAAGCGCAAAAGAGAGTTTGCCGGCAGATAATGGGGGCACTATACAAGTTCCTATTGAGGTCAAGGGCGTATTTCCGAAGATGACGGTTATGGCCAAAGGTGTCGGCAGTGACTCCGAGGCCGGCATCGGCGCACTGATTCCCTGGGCGGACAAGCTATGGGCCATCGGGTATGTGTCGCACATCAAAGGCGAGGGTTTAGGGCTTTATGAGATAAGTGATGATATGACGATGCGGCTTCATCCGGCTTCGGTAACCGGCACGTTCGCTAACCGGATGGTGCACTGGGATTCGAAGCAGGCGTTTATTGGTCCGCATGCCATCGACCACAAAGGCAACGTGCGGACGATTGATGCGCTGAAAGGCCATCGTCTCACCGCCACGATGCGGCATCTAAACAAGCCAAAGGATATGGTATACTTTCTGACGATGGAAGGGTTAATGTTCGAGGTGGATGTTAAGACGCTGAAGGCGAAGCAGTTGTTCAATTTGGTCAAGGAATTGAAGCTTCCTCGCGGTGCTCCGCCGCATTTCAAGGGCGGATACACCGGCCAGGGCCGGGTCGTAGTAGCTAACAATACGTATGATGAAGCGGAATTTCTCGGCAAGCGTCAGGCGGGGTGCCTGGCCGAGTGGGACGGCAAAAAATGGACAATCGTGGAGCGAAACCCGTTTGTTGAGGTTTCAGGTACGCCGAAATATGGCGGTACGGTCTTTGCGACCGGCTGGGATAAATCATCGGTTATCCTACGCGTATTGCACGGGGGCAAATGGTCGCGATATCTGCTGCCGAAGGCCAGTCACTCTTTCGACCACACGTGGAATACCGAATGGATGAGGATTCGCGAGGCACAAACTGAGCGCTTTCTTATGGACATTCACGGGATGTTCTACGAGCTGCCGGCGATGGCTTACGAGGGCAAGGTGTGGGGTATTCTGCCGATTTGTTCGCACCTTCGGATGGTTCCGGACTTCTGCTTCTGGCAGGGTATGTTTGTTATGGCCGGTGCCCAAACCGATAATGCGGTCGGGCAGCCGCAGTCGGGACTGTGGTTTGGAAATATTGACGAGCTGTGGAAGATGGGTAAGCCCAGAGGCTGGGGTGGGCCATGGTGGCAGACGCCTGTGAAGGCAGGTGCGACGTCCGCCCCATTTCTGATGACCGGCTTTGATAAAAAGGTCGTGCACTTAGCGCACGACCAGGCCAGGAGCGTTACGTTCATTATCGAGGCCGACTTTCTTGGCAATGGCACGTGGAGGACGTACAGGAGTTTTGACGTGCTTGGAAATCCCCGGACGCGAAGAGGCGTCCTCGGGCTTCCTGCCGAAGGTCAGGGATATATGCACCACGAGTTTCCGGACGGCTTCTCGGCACACTGGGTCCGCGTGACCGTGGATTCTGACTGCAAGGCAACAGTATATTTTATGTACAATTAATGCAGGGAATTTTTCAATCTTTGTATTTTTCTCTCTTTTAGGCGAAAATGCCAAAGAATGAAAAAACCATAGGAGTATGTATTATGAAGCATGAAATACGAAAACTAAGCGTGGCAGTGGTTGGTACAACGGCCTTGCTTTTTGCGGTGGCCGTCGTAGCGCCGACTTTGGTCCGGGCCCAGGACCTGGCCGAATTCGGGCAGCGGATGACCGAATTCACATTAGACAACGGCCTTAAATTCCTCATCCTTGAGCGGCATGAAGCGCCGGTGGTTTCATTCCACACTTACGCCGACGTAGGTTCGGTTGATGAGGTCAAGGGAATCACCGGCCTGGCGCACCTGTTTGAGCACATGGCCTTCAAAGGAACCAAAACTATAGGCACGAATGACTTCGAGGCCGAAGCTAAGGCCCTGGCCAAAATTGACGAGCTTTACGAGGCGCTCAAGGCAGAGCAAAGAAAGGGGCAGCAGGCAGATAAGACACGCCTCGAAGAGCTGCAGGCCCAATTCAAAGAGGCCCAGCAAGAGGCCCAGAAATACATGGTTCACGACGAGTTTGAAGAAGTGTTCAAACACGCCGGCAGTGCGGGTTTCAATGCATACACCAGCTTCGATGCGACCCAGTATATCGTCAGCCTTCCTTCGAACAAAGTGCAGCTTTGGATGCTGATGGAGTCCGACCGTTTTTGCAATCCGGTGATAAGAGAGTTTTATAAGGAAAGGGACGTCGTGATGGAAGAGCGGCGATTAGCTATTGAAAGTCAGCCTCAAGGGCGATTGATCGAGGAGTTTCTGGGCATCGCTTACAAAGCACATCCCTATGGTACACACATCATAGGACATATGAGCGATTTGCAGACCATGACCCGGCCCGAAGCCGAGGCCTTTTTTAGAAAGTACTACGGCCCGGGCAATTTGACCGTCGCCATAGTTGGTGACGTAAATCCTGAAAAAATCCGGGTGCTCGCCGAGAAATACTTCGCCCGGATACCCGCCGGCCCAAAGCCCGAGCCCGTCGAGACAGTCGAGCCGCCCCAGCTCGGCCGGCGCCGGGTAGTTCTGGAAGACCGCTCCCAGCCAATTGTCTTTATCGGCTACCATAAGCCCGGAATTAATCACCCCGACAATGCCGTCTTCGACGCCATCACAGACATTATTGGCATCGGGCGTACATCGCGGCTGTACAAGAGTCTTGTTAAGGAAAAGAAGATTGCTGTGGCCGCTTCCGCATTTCAGGGCTTTCCGGGAGATAAATATCCTTCTCTGTTTTTGTTTTATGCCGTGCCGGCCAAAGGCCACGCAAATCAAGAGTGTGAGGAGGCGATTTACGCGGAGATTGAACGACTGAAGACGAAATTAGTATCGGCTGAAGAGCTGGCCAAGGCCAAGACGCGCAGCCGGGCCAGTCTTATCAGGCAGCTTGCCTCTAACCGCGGGCTGGCGGCCCAACTGGCTTTTTACGAGGTCATCACCGGAGATTGGCGCAATCTTTTCAGGCAGCTTGACCAAATCGACAAGGTGACAGCCGAATATATCCAACGCGTTGCCAAAGAATATTTCAGGAGAAAAAATCGCACCGTCGGAGTCATCGAGACAACCACTGCTGAAAATTGATTTTAATAGGAGCTATAAAATGAAAGGTAGAAAGTTATACATAGTCAGGTTTTTTGTCCTTTTGTTTTGTTTTGCATTATTGAGCTGTTCGCAGCAGCGGCTTACCGGCTACAGGGACTTAAAGTATCCCAGGCTTGGTGATATTGAGATTCCGAAGGTTGAGCGGGTTACACTGTCTAACGGTATGAGGCTGTTTCTGGTCGAGGACCACGAGCTGCCGTTGATTAGTATTTCTGCTCGGATTCGGACCGGTTCGATTTACGAACCGGCCGACAAGATTGGCCTTGCTGCCATTACCGGCGCCGTGACGCGGACCGGCGGAACAACCAGCAGGACGGGCGATGAGCTTGATGAAGAGTTGGAACGGATTGCTGCATCGGTGGAAACCGGCATCGGTCTTAATTCCGGCTCGGCCTCTATGTCCGTGCTTAAAGAAGATATCGATACGGGATTGGCGATTCTGGCCGACGTCCTGATGAATCCGGCATTTCGCCAGGACAAAATCATGCTCGCAAAAATTCAGCACCGAAGCTCCATTGCCCGCCGTAACGACAACGTCCGCGCAATAGCGGGGCGGGAGTACGAAAAGCTTATCTACGGCCCGGACAGTGTCTACGCAAGGCATACCGAGTATGCCACGATAGACAACATCAGTCGCGATGACCTTATCGCCTTCCACAAAAGATTTTTTAGACCTAACAACGTAATGCTTGGAGTATCCGGTGATTTCGGTACAAAGGAAATGATTAGGAAAATTGAAAAGGCCTTCGAAGGATGGCAAAAAGCCGATGTCATCCTGCCCCCCATACCTAAGGTACAATATGAATTCAAATCCACGGTCAATATAGTTCGCAAGGAAGACATCAATCAGTCGAATATCTATCTGGGACATAGAGGCGGGCTGATGAATGACCCGGACTATTTCGCATTAATTGCTATGAACAGGATTCTTGGCGGCGGCTTCACAGGCCGCCTGTTTAAAAATATACGCTCACGCGAGGGGCTGGCCTATTCCGTGTACGGAACATATTCGGCCAACTACGACTTTCCCGGCGTCTTTTATGTAGGTTGCCAGACAAAGTCCGAATCTACCGTCTATGCCATCCGCGCAATGATAAATGAAGTCAAAAAGATGACCGAAAGCGAAGTTACCGATGAGGAGCTGGCCCTGGCCAAGGAAAGCTACTTGAACTCTTTTGTTTTCAACTTCGACTCGAAGGGCGAAATTGTTCGCCGGCTGATGATCTACGAGTACTTCGGATACCCGGAAGATTTTCTGATGAAAACAAAGGCCAACATCGAAAAGGTGACCAAAGCAGATGTCTTGCGTGTTGCCTGCAAGCACTTAAGACCTGATAAGTTGCAAATCCTGACTGTTGGTCGCCCGCAGGATTTTGACGAACCTCTGTCGGTGCTGGGGCCGGTGCGCGAAATTGACATCACCATTCCGGAACCTGAAAAATAATCTCGATGTCCGATGCCGGATGCTCGCCCCGTTGGAGACCCAGCATGGTAAAGGCAGAGAGACTTACCGGCCGACGGAAAAAGTCTCTAACGGGGTTGACACGCTCGCCTTGCTGTAATATATTCCGTATCGCTCTGTTCGTCAGGAGTGGTTCGATTCCTGAGTCGCGATTCACGAATTATAAAAGGAGATTTTTAGAATGGCAAAAAATCAGGTTTATTTCTTCGGCGATGGGAAAGCCGAAGGCAACGCAAAAATGAAAGAGCTTTTAGGCGGTAAGGGCGCCAACCTGGCAGAGATGTCAAAGCTGGGCATCCTCGTTCCGCCCGGCTTTACCATTACAACCGAAGTCTGTACTCACTTCATGGATACCAATGGAAAGTACCCGAAAAGGCTTAAAGAAGAAGTCGAAACGGCTTTGAAAAAGGTCGAGAAAATCATGGGGATGCGCTTCGGCGACAATCAAGACCCATTGCTTTTCTCGGTACGCTCCGGAGCCCGCGTTTCCATGCCGGGGATGATGGAGACAGTGCTTAACATTGGTTTAACTTCCGCTACCCTTCCTGGACTGGTCGCCAAAGCCGGTAACGAGCGATTTGTCTACGATGCATACAGACGCCTCATTACGATGTATTCCGATGTGGTTATGGAGAAAGCGGCGGGGATAGAGCCGAAGGAAGGGATGGGTATTCGACGACAGCTCGAAAAAGAAATGCGAAAAATGAAAGACGACAAAGCTGTATTAGATGACACGGAGCTGGATGTCGATGACTTGAAAAAATTGGTGAATATCTTCAAGAAGAAGGTCAAGCAAGTTCTTAAAAGAGATTTTCCGGACGACCCTTACGAGCAGTTCTGGGGCGCCATCTCGGCTGTCTTCCAATCCTGGAACGGCAAAAGGGCTGTGGCATATCGCAGAATCGAAAACATTCCCGGCGATTGGGGAACGGCGGTAAACATCCAGACAATGGTTTTCGGCAACATGGGCCAGAACTGCGCCACAGGAGTAGCGTTCACCCGCAACCCTGCTACCGGCGAGAATGAATTCTACGGTGAATTTCTCGTGAATGCCCAGGGAGAAGACGTGGTAGCAGGTATCCGGACGCCTCAGGCAATCAACACAGTTTCCAAAACGGAGGCCTCCAAGCATCTTCCCTCTCTGGAGGAGCTGATGCCTAAGCTCTACAAACAATTAGCCAATATCCGCACGAAACTGGAGAAACACTACCGGGACATGCAGGACATCGAGTTCACTATCCAGGATGGGACACTTTTCATGCTGCAGACACGGGTGGGTAAGCGCAACGGCACAGCCGCTGTGGGAATGGCGGTGGGGATGTGCGAGGAGGGTCTTATCTCCAAAGAAGAGGCGATTTTAAGGGTCAGGCCGGAGCAGCTCGACGAGCTTTTGCATCCGATGCTGGACCCCGAGTCTGAAAAGAAGGCCGAAGACCTTGCCAGGGGACTGCCTGCGGGGCCGGGCGGTGCACTTGGCCAGATCGTTTTCACCGCTGACGATGCCGAGGCCTGGGCCAAGGAGGGCAAAGAGGTTATCCTTGTTCGTGACGAGACCAGCCCGGAAGATGTACACGGCATGCGCGCCGCCCAGGCAATTCTCACAGCTAAAGGCGGTATGACCAGTCATGCAGCCTTGGTTGCGAGGGGCTGGGGTAAGTGCTGTATCGTCGGATGCGGGGCCTTGAACATCAGCGCGTCAAAGAAGGTCCTGTCCGTGAAAGGGAGAAAGCTGCACGAAGGTGACTGGATTTCTCTCAATGGAACAAAAGGCATTGTCTATGAAAGTAAAGTCGGTTTGCTTGCCGCCGACCCGGAAAAGAACGTACAGTACAAAAAACTGATGTCGTGGGCCGACAAGTTCCGTAAACTGAATATCCGAACTAACGCTGATACCCCGGATGACGCGAAATTGGCCAGGAATTTTGGAGCTGAGGGTATTGGCCTGACCCGTACGGAACATATGTTTTTTGGCCCGGATCGCCTGACATCCATGCGTGAGATGATTCTGGCGGACGGTGAAGCCGGTCGAAAAAAGGCCTTGAAGAAATTGCTTCCGCTTCAGAGAAAAGACTTCACCGGCATCTTTAAGGCCATGGATGGACTGCCGGTTACGATTCGGACGCTGGACCCGCCGCTTCACGAGTTCCTGCCTCAAGATGAGGTCAGCCAGAAGGAGATGGCCAAGCAGATGGGCGTTTCCATAGAAGCGCTCAAGGCCAAGGTGCAATCTCTTCACGAGATAAACCCTATGTTAGGTCACCGAGGGTGTCGTCTGGGTATCACATACCCTGAAATTACAGCTATGCAGGTACAGGCGATTATGGAAGCGGCGTGCAGTGTGGCAAAACAAGGTGTGAAGGTCCACCCTGAAATCATGATTCCACTT
Organism: Phycisphaerae bacterium; assembly: GCA_030615025.1. Lineage (GTDB taxonomy): Bacteria > Planctomycetota > Phycisphaerae > Sedimentisphaerales > Anaerobacaceae > CS2-K091. The sequence continues at coordinate 12,153 of JAUXAB010000089.1, forward strand.
GTGGGAACCAGGGCGGAATTAGAGAACCAGCGAAAATTGGCGGTGGACACCGCCGAACAGGTCATCAAGAAAACCGGCGTCCGTGTTAAGTATCTTGTCGGGACGATGATAGAAATTCCAAGGGCGGCTATTACAGCGGACCAGATAGCCGAGGTCGCAGACTTCTTCTCCTTCGGTACGAACGATCTGACGCAAATGACGTTCGGATATAGTCGTGACGACGCGGGAAAATTTTTACCTGATTACCTGTCAAAGAATATCCTTGCTGCCGAACCGTTCCAGACACTCGATCAGGAAGGTGTGGGCCAATTGGTCGAGATGGGCATCCAGCGTGGAAGAGCCAGCCGTCCCGGCCTGAAAGTGGGAATCTGCGGGGAGCACGGCGGCGACCCTGAATCCATCGAATTCTGCCACAAGGTGGGAATGAATTATGTTTCCTGTTCGCCGTTCAGGGTGCCGATTGCAAGACTGGCGGCTGCGCAAGCAGCAGTTAGGGAGTAGTTAATTGGTTGATTAGTTAATTGGTTAATCGATGATTAGTTCGTGGTTCCTTGTTGGTTGTTGAAGGTAAAAGGGGGGAATTTTTTTATTGGATATGTTAGATAATTATTGAACAAGCAGGTGGAGTTTGGTACAATGTGAACTGCCATAGAGATGGCCGATATTTAGCGGAGAACCGTACGAATCGGGCAAGCCGCCCAAGACAAGCCCAGAAGGGCACGAAAAGGGGCATCCCGCACCAATTGAGCTTAGGCTCACGCCTAATTGGTGCGGGAAATGACAACTAATAAAACTTTTTCGTGAGGCAAGTCGGCTTTTGCGGGCGGTTCACGTCAAAATCTATCTGCCGGAGTGTATTTACCGGTTATCTATATGGGTATTATTGTGTTACCGCCGGCTGCAGTATGGTTTCCCATTCAGGAGGATACCCCTTACGCAGGGCAAATTTGCGATAGTCGATCCCCAGGATTACGATAAGCTTGCCAAATATAAATGGTTTGCGATGCGGAGCAGGAGGGGCTTATATGCCATACGGATGGTTAAGGCAAAGCACGGCAGAAGCAGACAAAAAAACGTGAGGATGCATCGGGTAATATTAGATGTTCCGGAGGGTAAATTTGTCGACCATGTAAACCATAACGGGCTTGATAATCGCAGGGCGAATCTTCGGGTTGCTACGATGCAGCAGAACAGCTGGAATAAGCGCAAGCAAAGGGGCAATTACAGCTCGCAATATAAGGGTGTTACGTGGTTCAAGAGGGCGGGGAAGTGGCAGGTGAGGATAAACTGCAATGGCAGGACGATATTAATTGGTTATTTTTATGATGAGAAAGCAGCTGTGAGGGCTTATGATGTTAAGGCAGCCGAGTTGTACGGAGAGTATGCAGCCCTCAATTTGCCCTGCCCGCCCGCCCCGTGAGTTTACCCTGTGGGATAGTGAAACGTTATCTCACTGGGGCGGATTTACAATCAACATTTTACAAGCCGCTCACTGGCCGCGCACAGATGCCCGGAAAATGGCTCCATTTTCGCGACTTGAAGCCTACACCGGGACTCTATGAGGCGGTTGGTGTTCATTACTTCTCAACGACTCGCATTAAATGGAGTTGGCGTGTGCCATCCACCGTGATTCCCGGAACCAAGATCGTATTTCCCCACCGGTTCCAGCGTGGAGCCGGATCGATGCGAAGTTCGCCGCGCTGGTAAGGCCCTCGTGAAAACGCCTTCGATCGAACCGAAGCTCCGTCAGATCGTCGTAACAGAATGTACTCATTTTGTTTGCGGTTGTTCGTGGAGAAGCCGTTGGCAAACCACTTTGCGTCGGGCGACAACGAAATATCCCCGCCAGGAGATACAAAATCGTCGTCGGTTCCAATCTGCCCGATGATGGACTGTTTCTCTACGTCATATCGGACTTGTCGTTGGCCTTTCGCCCCGATGATGACCGAACCTTCATCCCATTCGGGATGCCCGCCAATGTACTCGTGCGTCATCAAGCCCGTTCCGTCTGTTCGTATGGAGCACGGT
>JAUXAB010000078.1 GCA_030615025.1 Phycisphaerae bacterium
CTTCGGCAAAGTGCCGCGAACGAATCCGATATAACCGCTCGTTTTCCTCGCACCGCCCATCTGTTCAGCGTACCACTGCCAGTGTCCGTTGCCGGCTTGCGCTGCAAACTGGCTCATTAGTGACACGTTGCGCGAAGCCGACCTCCGCCAGGCCCCGTCGCCAAATCCGCCGCCGACTTTGCCTGGCGGCATAAGATACATCGTGTAGTAACCGGCCTTGGAGAAGAACGGCTTATCGTAAGCGTCAACGCCCATTGACTCCCGCATCACGTCCGCCCACCAGGTGAAACGGCCAAGATAGCTATGGCTGTAGCTGATACCCTCGTGCCACCCGCCGTCGTCGTCGCTCCAGACCGGATAAACGTTGTAAAAGACATTCATAGCGAACCATACCCAGTCCTCGGCGCCCTCGACCTCGCCCAGAAAAGCGATACCTACCTCGCCGAGGAAGTGCCATGCCCGGTTCGAGTGGCTCCCGTAAGGCCGCCATAAATGACGCGGGCAAAGATGCTGGTACATCTCATTGCCGCGGACCTTCATCACGCCCCGGCAGATTTTCTTCTCCTCCTTGCTAAGCAGGTCGTTGACTAACGTGTACGCCCGGGAGAAATAATAGGCGTAGGGCATCCCCGCCTCATCGTTATAGCGATAACCGGTACTGCCCTTGGGGTCCCACCTGGCGCAGTCTAACAAGATTCTTTTGGCCTCAAGGCCGTATTTTTCCTTACCGCCGAGCAGCCGCGTAAACGCCAGCGTTGCCGCACTATTGAGCGCCCTGATTGTGTACGTCCGGTTACCCCACCACACTTTCCTCCACGCCTCGCTGCCGCGTACCATACCTTTTGGATACTTCGACGGCTCCTCAGTCGAAGGCGGCCTGGCCAGAAGTCTCTCGCATTCTCTCACGAGTTTGTCATACGCGTCCCTCATTTCACCCCGCGCCAGTTTCCGCAGCCGTTTGAGGTTCTCTGGACGCATAAAGAGCCGCGGATGGCTTTTTGGTATTCGGGAAATCAGTTCTTTGCGAGCTGGCAACGGCATAGACACGGCGTCACGCGCAATGGTGAACGTTCGCGGCTGGCTCCAGTCCGTATACCGGCCCTTCGCATCCTTTCCACGATACCGCCACGTGTGAACTCCCGGCCTGAATACACGAGGCGGGCAGTGAACATTGAACGCAAGATTTTCTGCGAGGTATACAGGTCTCTTGAAAGTCGAGTCACGGGCGCACTCGACTTCCCACGTTAATCCCTTCTGAGGACGCCAGCTAAAACTCGGCGGATTGACCGCAGACACCGCGTCCTGGGTGGGCCGATACCCCCATTCACCGGGAACAGCCGGCCTTTCATCCAGCGCCAACTTCTGTCCTGCCGCCAGACCCGCCGCAACCAGCAGCAGCACAACCAGATTCGCCGCAGTAAGCAGCTTAAGCGGTACGTTCTCTCTTCTAAACTTCTTTCTGGTCATCATTACTTCCTCCAGAAGTGAGTTAATCAATTCTTTGATATTTGTTATTTTTTACGAACACAATACCATTTTTGCCTTCAATGATATTTTCCTGTAACACGGCCAAGAACATCCGACTGTGCAATCTCTTTACCATTAACAAAAACCCGCAGAACTTTACCCTTGTCGTATTTCTCGCCGGTTTTGTCCCATATAATTGTGATAATCCGGCCGTGGTACAGAACGTTGTCGAGGCAAAACCACTCCCACGTATCGGCGCCAATTAATGGATTGACCTCAACAATATCATCCGACCGAGGTCTAAGCCCTACAAGGCCAGAAATTATCAAATCGCAATAGCTCGAATGATTGTAATCCTTGCCGCGCTCTTTACCGCCTTTTCCCGCATCCCACGTACCGTTCCTCCAGCTTTTTAATCGTGTGCGCGAAATCCAGTCACCTGTATAGGGATTGAGGTTCTCATCAATCCAGGGCACGACCCGACCGTTCTCTCGCTTTAGACGATGACTTTTCGTATAGATTTTCAGCGTTTCAAAATAGTCGGCTTTACTGATGGCGTCCTGCTTGTAGTTATTCAGCACATTCGCCAACCCTACGAGCGTTTGAGTGGTGGCAAAGGGCCAGCTCGGCCCGTTCCACTGGCATTCATGACCTTTATAGGAGATAGAAAATTTAACGTGACGCTGCTCTGCCGTTGTCGGGCCGAACGGCGCATAAAATCCTTTCGGGTTCATCAACTGCTCCCACGCTTCTTCGTATCCCTTGCCCACATTAGGCAGATTGAAGTACCACGGCACATAGCCAAGCAGTTCGCACACATCAACAAGATTCTCTGCTTTGCGAGGAAGCGTCTTGAAAAACTTCGCCTTATCGTCCCAGAGTTTATCCATAACGAGTTGCCTGACTCTTTCTGCTTTAGCCTTATACTTTTCGGCAATGTCATCCCTGCCTGACAGCCCCGCGATCTTGGCGATAGCCACGGCGTCACCGTACATATAGGAATTGATCGTAGCACGTTTCCCGCTCCCACCTATGGAGACCTCCATACCGTCCCGGTCATCGATTTGCCAGAACAAACCATCCGGCTCAAGTCTCGTTTTCTCCCACGCTTTGTAGTTGTTGCTCAAATCAGCAAGCAGGTCGGTAACGTGTTGCTTATCCGCTGTTACCAAATATCTCGCCCACATTGCATCGGCAGCCCAGAAGCTGTAACTTCGCACGCTGCCACCTTTGCGGAACCAAAACACCGCATAATCGTCTAAGTATTTCCGATTGTGCAGCCAGCGACCCTCGTAAAAATGATGCCCGGCAGGGCAGTTAATTGTATTGTGCTTGCCCGACCATCCAACCTTCGGCAGAAACTCAGTGATTACGAATCCGTCCGGAGTCAGCTTGATGTGTTTGCGATACGTCCACCACCTAAAGTAGTACGTCCGCTCCAAATCCTTGTCCGGACATTCGAACAGCGGAACATTCGCGCCGACAAACTCCCACGCCTTCTCATTGGAAATGTGCTGGACATATAGTTCCTCATCATTTTCGTTGAATGTGTCAATATAATGCTTGAATGATTCTGCTTTCAACACGAATGTATTCCGTGTGTCGCTTGCTATCGCTGCATTCAATACAAAAGATGCGCACAGAAAGGCCGAAAGCATAACTTTGATATGCAGACTTTTCATTCCCATCCTCGCTTTCTTAACGATATTAGCGACAAAGTCTAACTTACTTCAAGGGACCCGACCAATTCTTTGATATTTGCTATTTCTTTACAAGCGCAATATTTTTTTATGCCTTCAATAATTTTTATCGCGCATCCCGGCTCAATAAAATTCGCCGTACCAACCGCTACCGCCGATGCCCCCGCGATGATAAATTCGATAGCATCCGAAGCGGTCCTGATTCCCCCCAGTCCCAGAACCGGGATTCCAGAACCTTTGGCGACCTCATTATAAACCTTGTTAACTAAATAAACCGCTATCGGCTTTATTGCCGGCCCCGACAATCCGCCCGTCTTATTGGCCAGAACCGGCCTTCGAGTTTCAACATCGACAACCATCGCCGTAAATGTATTTATCAAGCTAAGTGCGTTAGCACCGGCCTCGACCGCCGCTCGAGCAATTACGCTAATGTCCGTAACGGCAGGCGCCAGCTTCACCATCAAAATCTTTTCACCGCTGACCTTTTTCACTGCCGAAGTAATCTCTGTTACCTGGGCCGGGTCAGTGCCAAAACTAATCCCGCCTTTCTCGACATTCGGACAGCTAACATTCAGCTCAAAACCGGCTATCGCTTTTTCAGCAGCCAGCCGCTGCGCCACAGCCACGTATTCATCAATCGTCTCGCCCGCTATATTAACGAACACGGCGCAGGACAGCTTCTCAAGAACAGGCAGTTTTTCTTCAACGAAAGCGTCCAACCCGATATTCGCCCACCCGATTGCGTTAAGCATCCCGGAATCGGTCTCAACAATCCTCGGCGTCGCATTGCCTTTTCTGGGTTTGAGCGTGATACTTTTGGTTATAAATCCGCCGAGCGAGTTTACATCCATAAAATCAGCTAACTCGTCAGCATATCCGGATGTCCCCGACGCCGTAAGCACCGGATTCGCTAACCCTATCCCTGAAAAATTCACCGAAATATCAACGTCTTTATTCATACAAACTTTCTTTTGTCATTGCGAGGCCTGCGGTTAAAAAATCCGTGTAATCCGCGATTAAAAAACCACTTCTCTGCTCTCAAAAACAGGCCCATCCTCACAGCACAACTTATAAACAGTTTCATTTGAGCCAGCCACTCTGCACTCAACCGCACAACTCTGGCAGACCCTAATCCCGCAGGCCATCCGCCGCTCCATACTGACCTGACAATCGATTTTCTTATCTTTAGCAATTTCAGCTACCTGCGCAAGCATTTGCTCAGGCCCACAGCCATAGATAATCATATTCTCGCCGGCTAAATCAGATTTTCCAAGCCATTCCGAAAGACAATCGGTTACAAGCCCGGCAAACCCCGCCGAGCCGTCATCCGTTGCCACCAGCGATTCTATGCCATACTTGGCAAACTCCCCTAAGGAAAACCCCAACTGTTGCGAAATCTCATCCAATCGCGCCTCAAAAGGCAGTTCTTCCACCGTCTTCGCACCGGCAAACGCAATCACTTCCATATCAGGATAATCAGCCGTAAAAACCTTCGCCAGATGCTCTAATGGCCCAGCACCCATCCCGCCGACAACCAGAAGGGCCCTTTTCTTGCTCTCCGGCACCCAAAAACCGTTCCCTAAAGGCCCGATTATGCTGACCGAATCGCCCGCCGTTAACGTTGTCATTCGCAAAGTTGCAGGCCCGACAACACAGTAAAGAATCTCAGCGAAGGTTTTATTTTTTTTGGCAGTAACATCGCAAAAACTAAAAGGCCTCCGCAGCAGTACCTTCCGCCCCGACACATCGACCAAATCTTCCGGTATGGCTTCCGCCGGCGGCAGGGCGGTCCCCGAAACATCCAATTCAACAAACTGACCCGGCTTAAAATTAGCGAATACTTCTGCGCCGGCCCCCGAAAATTCCAGCCCAAGCTGGTAGAACCGCTGCCCAAGCTGCTTATTCGCACGGACAGCAGCACTGAAAACTCCCTTATTTGCCGCTGAGCATTTTTCTGACATAAATACCTGTGATAATAATACCCTTACCAGTAAAGATTCTGCACACAAAGTTGTCACTATTAAAGCGAACCTTCATAAACCCTGATACCATCCACAACTTTACAGATGTGAACGGCATATTTATCGGCAAACTCAGGGTGACTACGCGGATACGCTGTATCAACTGCTCGTTGAACCGCTTCGACACTTTCAGCCCGAACCAAAGCACCCGATGCTCCCTTGTCACCACCGCCCAACATCCGCTCTCCTAAAACACCCGGCACCGTCCGAACAACATCACACATTGTCTCCAGTTCCGCACCCGATATCTTATAATCATCTCGCAGTCCTGTGCCGTCTTCCCTGAATATCTGACCCACGGTTTCAATGTCCCCGGCCTTCCAGGCTTCGAGCATTTTATAGAACCGCTTTTGGGCTGCAAAAATATACTTTAGCCGGTCGCACAAATCAGCGTAACTCTCACCGAATTCAGCCATAATCTTCTCATACATTGCCTCGTCCTTGATATCCGCAAGGCACGATATATCGTAATTGGCTTTCTGTAATATCGAAACTAACTTCTCACATTCTGCCCTTCGGACTTTATATGTTGACTTCTCAAGACCAGGCCGAACCGTCCCCGTATCAAGCACAACTATACGAAAATCGGTGGCACCCGACCCAAGTTGGACGTAATCTACAGACCTCTTTGCCGGGTTATAATAGGTCCCCATACCTTCTCGCCCGAACAATATCATAATCTGGTCGAGTTTCCCGCAGGGCGAGCCAATATAGTCATTCTCTACGGCCTGGGCCAAATCGACGACCGTCATCTTGTCTTTTATCTCGATGCCGTTCGCATCCAGCAGTGACAAAATCAAATTCAAACTCAAAGATGCCGACCGGCTCATCCCGCCGCCGGGGATGTTCCCATAGATAACACCGTCAATGCCTTGTTTGAGTTTGTAACCTTCACGCCTTAAGATATAATCAATCCCGTATGGAAAGCGTCCCCACGTCTCAGCTATGGCCGCCGACTTAGGCTCAGGAACACCCCCTAACTTGAATTCAATAATCCCATCATCAGGAAAATTTCCACTAAACAATTTGATTCTATCAATGCCATTCGGCTTATAGGCCATCCAGATAAACCTGTCTGTCCCCACGCCGAAAAGCTCGGTGCCGTTGTAGTCACCGTGCTCAACACCAAGACAGAATCGAGATGATGTCCTTCTTATCTTCCCGCCCTTGATATCAATATCATTATCCTTCGAGAACTTCAAGATTTTATCAATGGCTGCCTTGTCCTGGGCCGTTAGTTCCATTTTCTTAAAATCCCTTATCAGTCTATGACACCTTCAAACCGTATTCAGCTCTTTTGCGGATATGGCCGCATTCATTACCAGAAGATAATGTAAAGACCGATGGTTACTGCTATCACTATTGCGCCTAACCACATAACCGATGGCGCCGGCCTCATATCAAACTCCTCTCGTACCGGCATGACTTTCGGCTCTGCCAATGGCTTTATATACGTTATCAAGGCCATTACTACAAGGATGATAACAAGGGTTATCGCCATGCGGTTCAAAAACGCAATTTCACTAAACTGCCAATGCAAAAAACCATAAACCGGAACGCTAAGAACCAGCCCAATCACGCCGCTCATCGGCGGGGCTTTCTTGAAAATCATACCGAACACAAACACGCCAAGTATCCCCGGCGAAATATAACCCTGGAACTCCTGGATGTACGTGAAGATGCCCATAAATCTGGGATCTCCTAACATCGGCGCTATCAGCATCCCGATAACGACAAACACACCGGTCGTAATCCGGCCCGTCCATATAAGGCTCCTGTCCGACGCATCTTTCTTCAAGTGGCGCTTGACCAAATCCATAGTAAATATCGTCGAGGCTGAGTTCAGCATCGACGCTAATGAGCTTATTACCGCACCGCTGATGGCCGCGAATATAAACGCCCTTGCTCCCGGCCCTACAAGATGCCTTATCAAAAGTGGATATGCCGCATCCGTCCCGCTATCGCCGGTCATCTTGTCACCAAAAAGCTGAAGGGACATAATACCTGGAAAGATGATGATAAACGGAATAATCAACTTTAAAGCCGCCGCAAAAATAACACCGAGCTGACCCTGCTTGAGCGTCTTGGCAGCTAACGTTCTCTGGCAAATATACTGATTCAGACCCCAGTAGTAAAAGTTCGGTATCCAAAGACCAATAACCAGAGCCGTCCAGGGCAGCACTGAGTGGTCTTTGGGAAGTATCATATGCAGCTTGTCGGCGTTCTTTTCGCTGAACAATTGTATCCCGTTTGATAGCGTACTGAATATACCGGCCCCGGCTTCAGTCGATGGATGCAGCTTGCCTATCGCAATAAAACCCAGGACCATCGTTATCGCGCCCCCGATTATCAGGGCCGAGCCCTGAAAAAGGTCCGCCCACGCCACCGCCTTTAATCCGCCCCAAATAGTGTATAGTCCTGCTATGCCTCCTATGACCAGAATGCCGTACAATAGATGTCTTGGATTGTCCAAATCTCCAAATATCGTCTGTAGCGTCAGACCTCCGGAATAAAGGACCGCCGCAATGGTGACTCCGATGTATATCACCATCGTATAAAAGGCCATAATCGCCCGTGCGGTTGGATTGTACCGATATTCCAGATACTCCGGGATGGTAAAGATGCCGCTTCGTAGAAACCTCGGCAAAAAGAATATGGCAACGAACACCAGAGTTATTGCCGCAATCCACTCGTAGCTGGCTATAGCCAGACCTGCTATTCCCGCTCCTTGGCCGGCCATTCCAACAAAGTGCTCGGTCGATATGTTGGCCGCTATCAGCGAAAGACCAATGAATGGCCACAACAAACTGCGACTGGCAAGAAAGAAATCCTCACTGGTCTTTTCTTTCCGGCTCTTGTACATGCTAACCCCGATTACTACACCGAAAAATGCCAGAAATACGCTAATGTCAAGCCAGCTTAGCTCCATATCACATGCCTTTCTTTTTTCCCCTTACTTTTCTTCCAACAAATTCCCCGCCATTATAGCTTCTCTCTCTCAAATCGCAAGAAGATAGAAACTATGAAATAGACCCTTACCCGGCAACGCCGTCAACCAGGCACTCACTTTGGACGAAAAAGTATGAAAAATGAGTAAAAAAGTCGCGCAAATTGTAAAAATCGCAGCATCAGACCCGCTCCAAAATGCCGTAAAATACCTGCGTCAATTGTCCGGATTGCAGAATTAGTTGTTAAAGGATTGTCCAATATTGACGATAGTATGGTGAGCATCCTATTACTATAGGGGTGCGGTACAAGAAAGGAGGCTTGTTTAAAATCCAGTAATACGTGGTTTACAGAAGTGCTAATGGGGGGATTTGAAGCTATTTAGTGGCTGAAAATCTTCTGACAATGGTGGGGGGTGAACCCATGGGGGTGGGTGACACCTACAACTGCGCCACCGAGGTTATCAGTCTTGAGCTTGATGTCCTCGGCAAAGAGCTGAATTTTCGTATTGGTCTGGGCAAAGGCCGAGCGAAACTGGCGGACATTGTGCCGCTGGCACGCACGATTTGCACAAAAATCACCGATGCCGTAGTTGAAAGCATATACAGCGATGGGGGCCGCATCCCGTGCCGCAAAGGCTGTGCAGCCTGTTGCGGTCGTTACCTTGTGCCCCTCTCAGTTCCGGAAGCACTTTGCTTGAAGGAGGAGATTTCAGCCGCACCGCAATATCAGCGTGAATCAATGTTCAGAGCCTGTCTTCTTGCCGCGCGCCGCATCTTGAGTCAAAAACCCCCGGAACAATTTCTGGACCAAACAGCAGAAGCATCCCCGGTGAGCACGGCTGAACTGAATCTGGTGTCGAGCTGGTATGTGAGTTTGAAGCTGCCCTGTCCTTTTCTCTATAACGGTGTGTGTACCATTTATGAGCAGAGGCCGCTGGCGTGCAGGGAGTATTTTGTAAAGGGTTCTGCCGAGGCGTGCAGAGGCCGGCGTGGTATCGCAGAAGTGGTTCAGATGCCGCTGCAGATGCCGAATGTTCTTGCTCAATTGGCCGGCGAGCTTGAGGGTGCCAGTGCCGAGGCGGTGATATTGCCGTTAACGCTTCTTTGGTGCGAGCAAAATCCCGAGCGTGCCGGCCGGACCTGGCCTGCCGCGATGATGGTCAAGCGTTTTGTTGAGATTGTAAAGGAGATGGCCTCGAAGAATTCTACAGCGGCCGTCGCATAAACAAAGACAACTACTTGTTTTTCAAAAACGCATCAGGCAGTGATTCGATCTGACCCCGCTTTTCTCAAACTCCTGTTTGTTCAGCCTTGCAAGGCCTCAAGTGTATCCATCACAACCGGAATATGCGTATATGCAGGACCTCCGCACATCATTACCGACACGGATGCAGCTTCGAGGATTTGTTCCTTTGTTGCTCCTGCGTCGAGACACTTTTGCACGTGCAGTCTGATACAGAGCACGCAGCGCTGAGCCACGCCGATGCCAAGAGCAACAAGCTCCTTTTCGAGCAGCGATAGGGCCCCATCCTTCATAACTTTGCCGAACAGCCCTGCAAAACCGTTGACGGTATCAGGAATTTGCTCTTTCATCTTTGCCACATCACTTTTGAACTTTTCAAAGTATTCTTTGGTTTCATTACCCATAACACGTCCTTTCTGAAGAATGCGTTTAAGTTCTCATAAAAGCATCTGGCAGTGATTCGATTATATCAGTAGCCATCAAGCTAATCCGGCCGGTTTTTTCTGCTGCGATGTCACCTGCCAAGCCGTGGATGTAAACGCCCAGAACCGCGGCGTCAAAGTTGCTCAAGCCCTGGCCCATCAGTGCCACTATCGCACCTGTTAAAACGTCACCTGAACCAGCCGTGGCCATACCCGGATTGCCGGTCTTATTGATATAAACTTTTTGGCCGTCGGTAACAACTGTCCCTGCTCCTTTCAAGGCCACGACGGTTTTCGTCTGCTGTGCTAATTGCGCTGCCTGCTGCTGGCGGTCACCCGGCCCGCCTATGGCGGGTTCTCTAAACAAAGCCGACCATAATCTTTTCATTTCGCCCGGATGAGGGGTCAAAATCAATTCTGCTTTTAGTTTGACAGGCCAGTCTTTTATCCTGGCCAGGTTATTTAAACCATCGGCATCTATAATCAGCCTCAATCCTTCCTGTTCAAGCAGGGTCTCAAGAACTGACTGAAGTTCGCCGCTCGTACCAATACCCGGACCGAACGCCAGCGCATCATTTTCGCCCACGGCATTAAGTATGGTATTGATTGCCTTGGCCGATATTTGACCGACGCTGTCTTCGGCTAAGGCAATGGTGGTAAAGGATGGCTCTATTGACGCAACTATTGGCAAAACGCTTTTCGGCGTTGCCACTCGCACAAGCCCGGCACCGGCCCGCAGAGCAGCCCGGCCGGCAAGCGCAGCCGCTCCGCTCATACCCGTGCTGCCGGCAATGATACACACCTTGCCAAAATCGCCTTTATGAGCATCAACCGCCCTCGGCTTTAATTTCGGAATGCTATTTACTATCTCCATCTTTTCTCACTTGTGCAGACCGCACACACGTTTCAAACCTCCCGTCATTGCGAGGAGCGTAGCGACGAAGCAATCTAAAACGTAGCAGATAAGATTGTCATCCGCCATAGACAGACTTCGCAGCCTCGCAATGACAGCAATTATTTCTTTGCTTCTATTTTCTTGTTTATCAAAGTCGCCGTAACCGCTGCGGAAAAACCGCCGTCGATATTAACCACGCTAACACCGGCTGCACAGCTATTGAGCATTGTCAAAAGGGCCGACAGTCCCTCGAAGCTCGAACCATACCCGACACTGGTCGGCACAGCAATTACCGGACAGCTAACCAGTCCGCCTATGACGCTCGCCAGTGCTCCCTCCATCCCTGCTACAACAATAACGACGTTTGCCTTTTGCAGTTTCGCAAGATGGCCGAACAATCTATGTAAGCCCGCTACTCCAACGTCACAAATCAGCTCTGTCCGCTGCCCCATAATCTCAGCGGTAACTTTTGCCTCGGCTGCGACTGGCAAATCGGCCGTGCCTGCGGTAACTATCGGCAGCACGGTTTCCGACCCCGGCGGCTTCTTCTGCTCCAGCACAATCGCCCTTGCTGATTTCTCGTATCGCGCCTGCGGAAATTTCTTCGTCTTGGCCAGCGCCTCGAATACATCTTCCTCGGCCCTTGTAGCTAAGACGTTATTACCTTTTTCAGCAAGAGCTGAAAAGATTTTAATTATCTGTTCGGTAGTCTTACCGGGGCAGTAGATAACTTCCGGAAAACCCCGCCGGATTTGCCGATGGTGGTCTATGCACGCAAAGCCCAAATCCTCAAATGGCAAATGCCGAAGCTTCTCAATCGCCTCGTCGATACCGATTTCGCCGTCCTTAACCTGCTCTAATAACCTTTTTAATTGCTCTGCCTGAATATCTCACCTCTCTTTTTAGTTCGTGCTTCGTTATTTACGAACTACGAACTCATAACTACGAACTAACTACGAGCTACATGCTTTCGGCTCAAGAGTTAAATCTGCAAAGAGCTTTGCTTTAAACTTATGGTAACCCAATGAAGCTACCATAACCGCGTTGTCAGTGCAATATTCTTTTGGTGCCACTAAGAGTTTTTTCGGTGGCACTGCCGTTTCGCACATTGTTTGCAAACGAGTTCGTAGCTCATTGTTAGCTGCCACTCCGCCGCCGAGCAGCACTGTTTTCGCACCGATTCTTTCAGCGGCCCGCTCTGTCTTTTTAATGAGTACCTCTACTACCGCCGTCTGAAATGACGCTGCAATGTCGGCGATCTCCTGTTCGCTCATCGAACCAACTTTGTCCTCGCCTTTCATATCCTGGCCGCGGCAGTAATACAGCACGGCTGTTTTGATACCGCTGAAAGAAAAATCCAGCGAGTCCGGCCCAAGCATCGAGCGCGGAAATTTGATTGCCTTTGGGTTTCCTTTTTCGGCTGCCTTTTCAATGGCAGGCCCGCCGGGATACGGCAATTTCAGGATGGTCGCAACCTTATCAAACGCCTCACCGGCGGCATCGTCAATCGTCGCCCCTAAAAGTTCCGGCTCAAGAGGTGATCGGTAATCGTAAAGACTCGTGTGGCCACCTGATACAATTAAAGCAACAGCAGGAAGTTGCAAATCCTTTTCGCCCAAAACCGCTGATTGCAAATGTGCGTGTAAATGATTGATTGCTATCAAGGGCTTCTCCCACACGAAGCTGAGGCTTTTAGCCGCAGTGACACCAATGACCAGAGCGACGGTCAGTCCGGGCTGATTCGCAACGGCGACCGCATCGATATCATCTTTGTTTGTCTCAGCCCGCTCGATTGCTTCGGCTATGACCGGATATATTTTTTCGATATGGGCCCGCGATGCGATCTCGGGGACAACGCCGCCGTATTTTTCGTGCAGTTTCGTTTGCGAGGCTATCACGGAGGATTTGATAATCTTACCGTCAGCAACCACCGCCGCAGCGGTTTCGTCACAACTGGTTTCAATGCCTAAAATATTTACGGATTTGTTTTGCATAAATATGGATATTAGCTCAACAAAGCGATTCTGTCAATTTCGGCTGTTGATCGCCAGGGACAATTTGTGGCTAATCAGGTGAGTGCTCCAGCTTGAACTTAAGCACGGCTTCAAGGTTGCTGCGTATGGCCGTATTGTCGGGTTCTATCTTCAGTGCTTGACGATAGTGCTCGATCGCATCGTCTAAATTGCCTTGCGATAGCAGTATGTTGGCGAGGTTGTTGTGCGCCTTTGCATAGTCAGGTTTGACCTGTAATGCCCGGCGAAGGTGGCTGATTGCCGCCTCAGGTTTGCCCTGTAATTGAAGCATGTTGCCTAAGTTATAGTGGGCTTCGGCAAAATCCGGCTCCGCCTCCAGTGCCAGACGATAGTGACTGATTGCTTGGTTGGGATCACCCTGTAATAGCAGCGCGTTACCCAGATTGTTATGGGCCTTGGCGTGGTTGGGGTCAAACTCTAATGCCTGATGATAATGTTCAATCGCCTCGTCGACCGAGCCTTGTAATTGAAGAGCTAAGCCCAAGTTGTTGTGCATGCTGCTGCTGCCGCCGGCTGCCGACAGCGCATGGCCAAAAACCGTAATACTATTACGCCAATGCCGCAGTTGGAGCCGGGTACATACCGTCAAAGCTAAGAGCACCATCAGTGCTGATGTACCAAGTGCAATTCTCCGATATCGCCACTTTGCCGCGATATCAGCGACCCCCCATGCAATGAGGATAAATAAGCCGATGAACGGTACATACATCCAGCGGTCGGCCATAGCTGGCCAAAGGCCCGCCTGCACTAAACCAATAACCGGTATGCAGGTTCCAACGTACCACAGCCATCCCATCGCCAGATACCGTTTGCCCCTGAATACCCACATCAGCAGCACAGATACGCACACCAGAAGCAGTAAGGCACCTATAGTTTGCCATATTGCAATGGTGTCAGGGTACGGATAAAAAATTGCCAGGTCCTTTGGCCAGAACATATTTTTCATATAGCGCACGTAGGAAACTAAAGCATTTGCGATACGGAGCATCATTGGCACCGCTTCGGTGGATATTACTCGTTCACGCTGCTGAAGCGGCAAATAAGACAAACACATTGAAGCGACAGAAAGAGCGAGGAAGGGAATTTTTTCCAGCACCAGACGCAAAATGCCGGTTCCTTCGTAGTCGGATATTTTAGCGTCGCTATTCTTTCCATTGCTGCCGTCGGGCACCGGCCCAAACCGAAGCCGCCCGAGAGGCCAATAGTCCACCAGGATAAGTACAAACGGCAGAGTCACAAGCATCGGTTTGGCCAGCAGCCCCAGCGCAAAGAACAATAGGGCAGGCAGATATCTGCAAGCACTGGGGCGTTCGGAGTAAAAAGCGTAGCTTAACATCGTGAGCATCCAGAAAAATGTGCTCAGAATATTCTTCCGCCCGGCCACCCACGCTACCGAATCTACATTGATGGGATGCAGTGCAAACAGCAGAGCAACGAAGAGACTCTTCCCCAGCGACCTGGTCATCCGTTTCAAAACGCCGAAGAGCAGCAAAACGTTTGCTATATGAAGGACCAGATTGGTCAGATGGTGCATGCCGGCCCTTAATCCGTAAAGCTCACTATCCAGCATGTGAGAGAGCCATGTCAGCGGATGCCAGTAAGAATTTGTTTTGAAACCGAAGGACCATGCGATACTGTCGCGGGTCAGTCCAGCCCTTGTATGCGGGTTTCTCGTCACATAGGTACTGTCATCAAAGCCGATGAACTCGTTATGGCGGACCGGCTCAAACACAATAAAAATGACAAGGGCCAGCGCGACGCAAATCAGGAGAACGCCGTATTTGTTGAGCATTCGTTCCATATAACATATCCACTAACTCTTGTATGCTGAAGAAGCAATAGCACAAGTATGGATTTTTCCTGCATAAATGCAAATGTTAGTTGAAAAAAATAGATATGTCAATGTCAGGAAAATGTATAACCATAGGTCATTGCGAGCCCTTTTCCTCTTGTCATTCCGAGCGGAGCGAAGCGCAGTCGAGGAATCTACTTTGCTTGCCCCGTACCAAACCTGTCCTGAGTGTAATCGAAGGATAGGCTCTTGCCGCCGTGTCCCGCACGAATTGAGTGCCAACTCACGTCTAATTAGTGCGGGGTAATTTGGTACGGGGTCATTGTGAATCCGCCCAAGGTGGACGGAGCGATACGCGGCAATCTATATTTAGCCTGCGCTTTTACCGCAGGTTTTATTTCTCCGAGTCTTAGTGTCTTGGTGGCTTTGTGGCAAAAAATAAAAACGTAAAACAGAGACTAAGTGAGCAAAAAAGATAAAATATCGACCGCAGAATTCGCAGAGTTCGCAGGGATAATATGGCGCGCACTCACCAATTACCATTTACCATTTACCAACATTCTCTGCGCTCTCAGCGTCCTCCGCGGTTAATTCTTTTTATCGCGGATTTGGCAAGAAGTATCACTTGCTTACAGATGCTTTTGCAGACATGCAGCAATGAAAACCTCAGTGGAATAGGCTCACCCAGTTCAAAATCCGTGCATATATTTTCTGGAAAATTGTCACCGGCAATTTTTATTTGGTCAGGAGCCGAGCAGTCCAGACCCATTTGCCTTGCTGTTTTGATAATCGGCAGCTCTTGGGGGTTTATATTGACCAGTTTGGCGCAGATAGTTTCACAGGCAATAGGTTCGGTTCCACCGATGAGCCAGCCCAGCGCTCTGGCTCTGCCCCTGATAGGCCCGCGCCCATCCATTGCTATAACGCCGTCGATTATGGTAATGGCAGGTTTCAGGAACTTGAATATCTCGATGAGCAATTCGCAAAAATCGCTATCGTTCTTACCTTTTGCAAAGTGCCAGAGGGCCTTGCGCTTGCCGGCGACACAGCCGAACATATTCTTGATTGCAAATGTCGCTACTAACTGCTGATGTGTTTTGAATTTCGGCAAATTTATAATGACATCGGCATCGAGTGCGGCCGAGCTTATACCGACCTTGGTATTGTGCGTTCCAATTCGGCACCATTTCGGTTTATCAAGCTGTTTTATCGCCACGGATAATTTCCTCAGCGGTTCTTCTAATTTTAGTGCCTTTACACATCCGAACACATTCCCCCAGGCCGGTGAATCGCCAACGAAGGGTTTTGCGCCGAAATCTTTCAACAGCCGAGCGGTCTCAAGAATTATTGCTGGGTCGGTTTGCGTGGCAAAACGGCGGCGCCTTGGGGCGATGAAATTCGGCTTAAGCAGGACGGTGTCACCCGGCCTTACGAATTTTTCCAGCCCGCCCAAAACCTCGAACTGCCTTTTTATCGCTTCGGCAATTTTCGCTTCACTGTAATCCGTGCATCGAATTAGCGTCACTGCTGGATTGGGCATTGACAGGCCTAATAGTTTATACCAGTGCAAACTAACAAAAATAATCTGACAGATGGTTTACGTTCAGGCCCCTTACGTTCAAGTTCACTGAAGAATAGACTGCCTTCCGGTTTGCTAAAGAACAAGCTGCCCAAGGTTATTTGGCCGCTGTCATATTTTTCCGGCCCGAGCAAGACAAAGTCACCGGGGCTCATTTTCAAACTAAAGCCCGCAGGCCTAAAAAGGAACTCGCCCGATTTTTCAAGTGCCGACAACAGCGGGATTGAACTTCGCCTCGGCGGTGAAAATACCGGCACCGCACTCATCTTGCACACACCTCTTGAGCCCGGGATTTTTTCTGCTTTTATCCGCAGGCCGAGTTGTCCCGGCCCAAGCGTTGCTCCTTCCATTGAGCCGTTGTTTGAAGTATAAAAGACGGTTTGTTCTTTGCCTAATCCGGCAACGGCGATGGTCTGGGCTCGGTTGTCAGGTAACAATAGCGAAATTGTGCCGGCTTGTATGCCGTTAGCCGAACGCAGCAATTCGGCGACTCTATTCCACATCGGGATTTGCCCGAACCCGGCTAAAAATGAGTTGGCCCCGAATGCATCGTAATCATTAAATCGCAGCGGCCTTGTGTGCAGCATCGGCCAAACGTTATCCAGTGTGCTGATGTTTTCCGCAGGTATTTCAAAAATATAGACGTTAAAATTTATTGTTTTCAGCAGTTGTGCACCTGGCTGTTTGCCACTCGGAGAAGGAGCCAGGTCTGTGATTTTCACTTGCTCCCATATCGGCTCGCTTTGTTTAGAGCCGTTACAGCCTGTCAGCCAGAAAGCCAAGCTGCTTAAAACCGCAATTTGAAAAATACGAATCATAAGTATAGATTAGCGATTATGCAGGTAGCTGTCAATGGATGAGCTCAGACGATCTAAAACCGCCTCAGCAAACTTCGCAGGTTTGAAATCCGGATTCGGCGCCAAGTCAGCAATGACCGCCCCTCAATTCACAGGCGACAGAGTACTACTTAGCCCGGCCCTGGCCACGTAGTCGTGAAGTTCCAGACTTTACCGGTGGTTGTGCCCCAGACATTGACCTCATCGATACGCCAGTAGTACGTAGTAGCTTGAGCCATTGTGCCGGGGTCAAATGTTGTAGCGGCCTGGTTTTGCGTATGAACGGCGGCGGACTGCTCGTCCCGAAGTACACATCGTGCGATGTGGCACCACGCCCGGCCGTCCAGTTCAAATCAGCCGTTCTACTGACGCCTGTTGCACCATCAGCGGGATTTGGATTACTCGCCGGACCAGGTGGTATCATTGGAGCCGTCAGCCAGTTCGCAGCAAGTTTGGCAAAGTCGTAGAAATCCACACCTCCATTTTGATTAAAATCGGTACAATCACACCAATAAGGCTCCAAACATACGCAATCAGTCCAGTAATACACCAGGACAGCTAAGTCTCCAAAATTGATGGCTCTATCATTGTTCAGGTCATAAAGCCCACCATCGGCAGCTTCGCATTTTTGATAGACAGTCAATACCCCTGACTCAGGAATACCGGTAGTCAAAGATTCTCCACTGCCGATTGACTGGTCCGGCAGGTCGCGGTTATACTCACTGGAGGTGGTATATTTAATGCCATACTCGCCTCGGGGCAATCCCTCAATGCTAAAGGCACCGCCAGCATCTGCTTTTACGACGACCACGTATTTACCATTGGAATTGATAAAGCCGAGGGGGGCAAAAGTGCTTGAATCAGAAGTGGCTTCGATTCTGACAGCACCAAGCCTGATAAATTTATAGTACTGCCTGGTAAATTTGGTCCTCTCGCCTATTGTAAAGACAGGATCTTTGGGGTCGCTATTGTCAAGAACATATAAAGCCAGCTGGCCCCACTGCCCGACAGGCGCGTATGCGACTATCCCGCCTTGCTGCCAGGCTGAGTTTCTTCCCATCTTGAGGTCTTTGTGCAGCGTTCGGTAGCCATTGCCACTGAGCCACCACTCAAGCATTGACGTATTAATCCCGTACTGGACCGCCCGATTAACAATGGTCTGCAAATTAGTGTCGCTGGCGCCTCCATATCGGTGGTAGCTAAACTCGGTCATATATTGAGCTGCGCCGGGGACCTGGACGAGTTGGTCAAAATAACTGATGGCGTTGCCCATGTGGGTATTGGAGGGAGCTATAATATCAGGTGAATATCCATTTGCCTGCAGCTTAGTCATAGTTTTAACGATGGCATTTCCGACGGTGGTTCCATTCCACTGGCTGACATTGTCCGGCTCCAGAATTATCTCCAGGCCATCCGGCACCCAATCATATTTGGATTGGAGATGGTTAAATGTCGCAAGCATAAATTCAGCGTATTCATCAGGGTCATCGTGGATGTACTGTGTGCCGGCCGCATTTTGACTCGTAAAAGCCACGTAACATAAGTTTATGTAAAAATTTCCCCCTCTGGCTTCGACTCGTTGTTTCAGTGCAAGAATATAAGTATCAATCGTAAGGTCCATTTCGGGAAAATGAAATCCATCTTGATTGATGACATCGGGGTCACTATTATCATTGACATTTGCATAACGGTGTGACCTCCATGTCTGATAAGGGACTTGGCCGGTGCGGTAAAGGCTCCAGTAATCGGTGTCGTTCTCAACTCCGGCCCTTATTTCCAAACGAACCCGATTGATGCCGAGGTCATTGGCCGCCTGGTCGAGAATCTCGTCAGCCAGAGCCCCTAATTCAAGGTCATATCCAAACATAGTCTCCCAGCCGGTCATGGTTTGGTAAGTAATGCTTGGATTCAGGGTAATCACTGCTCCTGCTGCGTAGGTAGAAAACAAAACAAACAGCATGGTTCTAACTATCGGCTTCATTTTTGACATCCTCCTCTTGGAAATAATAATACTTCGGGATTTCCCTATGAGTTAATTGTCTGTTTATATTGGTATAATTCTCTTTCATGAGAGTAACTGCCTTGTAGCCGCTGCGCAGCGGCTACAAGGCACGCGGACCAGGATGCGGCAGGGCCCGGGATTTCCTGCCCTTCGA
>JAUXAB010000031.1 GCA_030615025.1 Phycisphaerae bacterium
TGTATTCCTGCATCGGCTGAGGGGTCAGCGTGCCGTCAAAATCATAAACGATTGCGATAATGTTATGCTTAAATTCTTTACTCATAAAGGCAAATGGTATCTACTTCGGGGCTGGCTTGTCAAATGCCATTTTTCAAAAAGCCGCTTCTTTCCGACGAAATCCAGCCGGAACCACCTGATAACGTTAAAGTAGGTGAACTGTCCCTGGTTTCCCGGGGACCCATTCCCCCATTGTCATTCCCGCGAAAGCGGGAATCCAATCTCCCCTCCGTCATTGCGAGGAGGCCGCAAAGCGGCCGACGTGGCAATCTCAACTTCATAATTCTATATTCCTTGTTCGATACTTGTCCTGAGCACGGTCGAAGGATTCGACATTCCCATCTCCGCCACCCCGAGCGCAAGAGTTTACCCTGAGTATATCGAAGGGAGGGGTCTATTAAAATACCTCCGCGAAGCGGCTCCTTTAAAACCTCCCCAGAAAATGTACCCCCTATGGGGCAGGCGGACAACTCTGATTGCCCTCAATAATCAATTCTAACAATATCTAATCCAAATTCCTTTTGTTTCTCTCTTGCCTCATAAAGTGTAGGCGGGTGCTTCCGCTTCCTACACCATCTAAATATATTTTCTTTATTCTCTTCTGATATTCGACAGCCAAGTATAACTCCACTTAGCGCGTCTTCTGGAAAATTCTGAATCCCTGGGCCTTTCTTGTGATCAACGATTCTCCACTCTTGTTCATATCTCCAATCATTTGCTTTTATCAATAGTTTTTCACCTAGCTCTCCCTTCGGATAATTATCCAGTTGCAACACATTTAATACTGGCAAAATCACTTCGTATTCGACCTTAATAGCGCGAGCATGTGGTACAAAAAACTCATTATCTACGTTAAACTCTAAACAGAATCCAGTGTGTTGTTTTGCATAGTGAGCCCACATCAAAATATTATCTCTTATCTCTGTAAAGCAACAGATACCAAGCTTTTTTCTCAGTAACTCTCTGGCTTTTTCTATTGCCTCTTCCAAGACAATTCTGCCCCTTCCTTTTGTTATAATTTCCATTTCCACATCCGTTAATATTTTTTTTTGTTTCGCGTAGGATATTTTTTCTGGTACAACTTACACAAGTAACGTTTTATTTCTTTCAATGTGCCATCATAGATGAGGTTCGGTTTTGAATCAAATGGATCATTAAATTCATCAGGCGATGAGAAATATATCTCATTATTAGTAAAATTTTTCTCCGCGTATTCGTCAAACTTACTATACTTATACAAGACATCCGGCTCGACTACATTTTCATGCGCCATACTATTATCTTCTCCACTAACTTTCTTCATCCTGCTATTCATTTTTACAGAATCCCAACAGGGACATTCACGCATCCACGTTACCTTCTTCAGTTCTTCTACTTTTGTTCATTTCCAGCTTCGGCCTCCTTTTTCTTCTTCGCATGTCCTGATGGTCATGAACGAAACCTAAAATAGTAAGCGTCCATAATCACTGCTAAGAATAGTTCTTAATTTCAAGCTTCAGATTGCAGTACTCAGCGGCGCCAATCAAATCAGGAAATAGTGTTGCATGATTAATATTCATTCTATTCAGATTTCGTAAACCATTCTCTCGCTCAATCTCAGGAATCTGTATCTTGACGAAAATAATTCGGCTAACTCCTTTCTTCTCATCTTCAGCATAGCACAGTCCAACGATTTTCTCTATCTCGATGTCTGCTGACAGCGGTTCTGTGTATAAACCTCTCTGACTCGATAATCGTGGATTTTCATCAGAATCGGGGCGCACAAACTTGATGAAGTGGTCATAAGGTTCTACTTCCCTAGAGTGACTTGGCCCCCATCTCTCGATGTCTTGGCTTAATCCGTAAATGAATCTTTTTGGTGCATCCTTAAGTACAGATTCCTTGTTTTCGCCACTGATGATCATGCTAGTAAATGCTGCATTCACAAGAATACTGAGAGACTTTTGCTGAAACGCAAAATAAGCGGCAACAAAGGGAGATTCGGTCCAGTCCAATAATGGTGTTGCAAGCCCATAGTGCCGACCAAGCGACCATATCTTCTCTGGCTTATCCAATTTAGGTGGATTGTTCCCACGTCGTCCCTGAATTGCACGAACAAAGGCCTCACGATGGTTTCTTAGCATCACTTTGCGATCAGTCTTTACCTCGCGGTCAAATCTTGATATCAGTGGCCAATCGTGTTCCTGCCCACGCCATATGAAATCACCAAGATCGAGCAATTTTGTGGTAACGTCATGAAATTCGTTCCATGAGGACAGATGTACCTTTAGTATACCGCTGCTCCAATCACCTTTTCCTCCCAACTTTTTGTACTTACTATATTCTGCAACTCTGTAATACATCTTTATCTCCTAATGATCCTTGTTGAATTCCGCAGAATTCCGGGTCCACCATACTTAATACCAACTGATCTCTGCGCCCCAAACTATCGCACAATTCAAGACAACCACCATTTTCTGTGCAATCGCCAAAGCCATTAATATTTGGCTAAACTCACTTTTCAGACGAGTTGAGTCGAGCAATAAGGCTACGGATCGTAACCTGAGACCGCTTAAAATATTTGCACTTAGGGCACATGAACTGCAGCCCACTGGGATTACTCATCACAACTTTGCATGTTGGACAATAGGGATTCTCCTCAAAATGGCCTTCTTTAACACGTTTAAATGCTATGCCGTCCTGCACCATGAAGGCTTGCTCAATTACTTCTGACTTCACGCGACGCGACAATTCTTCATTTTCCATAGTAAGGCTTTGTACCTCCGCATTTAGTCTTACAATCTCACCTTCGAGAAACTTGACTTTGTCTTTGAGAAGTCGGTTGTTCTCATCTTGCATTTCGTAGTTCCGCTGCAGTAGTCTGTAGCTTGCCGCATCGAGTGCTCTTCCCTCGAACTCTTTCAGAAAGTCAAGTGCTCCCATCAGGTAATCTCCTTTAAACTATAATGTGTCATTAAGTAACTACCGTTGCGGCTAACCGGCGCCGCTTAGCCAGCGTCCTCGTTGAGTTGCTCGTTTCTTTCGTATCTCTTTAAGCGGATCTCTGCCTGGTGATATTATGGTGTGTAATGTGGGGGAAGGAAAGGGAAAATTTAGAATGTAGAATTGGCTGTCCCAAAAAAGTACTTTTTGGTCATCTTTGTTAAGAAACACAAAATTATTATGCTTTTTATCCGTTAAATCCGCGTTAATCCGCGATTAAAAAAACCCATTTTTCGCCAGCTTCACAAATGGGGTCCGGCTTAGACGGAACCCGGCGGATAAGGCCGGGCCTTTCGCAGAAGCGTGCTTCGAGGAAAGGTATGGCCGAAGACGCCAAAGCTGGCAAAAACATAATCTCTGTTAATCCTGTTATCCTGCCTGCCCTCGAATTTCGTTGTCGGGGGTCTAATTTTTCTTCGTGCCTTGGTGCCTTCGTGGCAAAAACTCTCAGCGCTCTCTTCGTTCTCCGCGGTTAAAAATTCGTGCCTTTGTGTCTTAGTGGCTAATTTTTTTCCAAAAAAAGTTAGATTTTTATTGAACATACCGGGGAAGTTTGGTATAATACAAACAGCCATAGAAATGGCAGGTATTTAGCGGAGAACCGCAAGTCTTAGTATCAGCAGATACACGCACATAAACCTTTATTTGGCAATCTTGGCAAGAAAGGCAAAGTTTTGAATTTGGGTCATTTTGATTTTAATATTGTTTCGGATTTCGTGCTTCGTATTTCGTATTTTTCGTATCGAGATACGAACTTCCCCTCTACATCTGTAGAGAAACCTCTACATCTATAAAGAGTCCTCTACAAATCAGCTCTTTATTATGCAAAACGAACCCAATTTCCCGGAAAGTCAAATGAACGTAAATAAAGCATTAACAAAGAATTATGAAAATAAGACACTTGGTGAACACGGGAAAAACGAACCCAAAACGAACCCAATACGAACCCAAACGAACCCAATTAAAGCCAATTCAAACCCAATTCAAACCCAAAACGAACCCAATCAAACCCAATTTCAAACCCAGCGCCTGCTCATTCACCGAGCCAAGCCAAATTGCGGATTTTCGACGAAAAGAGCGGATTTCCGGGATGAAGCCGGCGTGCAGCACGGACAAAAACCGCCTAATAGTCTTTGACTTAACCGGCGCGGCCAGTTAATCTTCGGCAACTATGAGAAGATTACTAACGTCGTGTTTTGGTCTTGGCCGGCTGCCGTTGGCACCGGGGACGTGGGGCTCGCTGCCGCCAGCGATTATCTTTGCGATGATGTGTCACTTCGGCACATCGGCTGTTTTAATATCAATCGTAATGGCAATCCTAACTTTTGCCGGCTCTGCTATCTGCGTAAAATTTGCCCCTGCTGCAATCGCCGCAACCGGCAAAACTGACCCTCGCGAAGTTGTTGCGGACGAATTTGCCGGCCAGGCAATTACATTTATACCAATCGGTGTAGTCCTGACCGGCCAAATCTGGGCCACTGCGGTGTTCGGCTTTGTGCTGTTCAGATTGTTTGATATTGTCAAACCCTGGCCAACACGTAAGCTCGAAAAGCTGCCGAAAGGCTGGGGGATTCTTGCCGACGATTTGTTGGCAGGTGTGTATGCGAGCATCGCATTACTTTTTTGTCTGCGAATCGGCCTGGTCGAGCACCTTAGCGAATCGTTTAGCTTCGACGCCTCATCATTAAATATTTTTTCAGCAGCAATCCTCGGGGCCGTTCAGGGGCTGACGGAATTTCTGCCGGTCTCATCGTCCGGGCATCTGGTCCTGTTCGAAAAGTTCTTTGGCTTTAATCCTGAAAAGCCGGGGATATTATTGTTTGACCTGGCCGTCCATGTCGGAACTGTCGTTGCTATTTTTATTGTCTTTCGCAAATCCATCGCTGCTTTTTCAAGGAACCTGATGGCGTCTGGCAAATATGGCAAAAACTCTGTTGAGATCTATAAAAAAAGCCCGAGTGTCCACTTCCTGGTCCTGGCGATTGTAGCTACCGTTGTAACCGGCATTTGCGGGTTATTGTTCAAGAAATACTTCGTCGCTGCCCGGGGCAATTTGGTGATAGTAGCCTCGATGTGGATTATCACAGCGACGTTGCTGCTGATTACGGATTGGCGGAAAGAGACACGGCTGGGTCTGCGCCAATTCGCCGTCTGGCAGGCGATAGTGGTCGGCCTGGCTCAAGCCGCTGCAATTATGCCCGGAATATCGCGCAGCGGTGCGACTATCTGTGCGGCCATCCTGCTCGGCCTGCACCGCCGATGGGCGGTAGAGTTTAGTTTCTTGATAGCAATACCGGCTATTCTGGGGGCAACAGCGGTACAACTGGTCAAGGATTTCGCAGAAATCAGCTCCGGTAGCTTGCCGCTGGTCTCGATTGTAGTCGGCTCAGTCGTAGCCGCTCTTGTGGGCATCCTGTCCCTGAAACTGCTAATGCGAATCTGCAGAACGGCAAATTTAAAGTTTTTTGCCTTTTATTGTTATATTTTGGCCTGTTTTGTGTTAGTTTATCTCTTGAGGTGGGCTTGAATTTGTGCGAAAATTACGCCTTGATTAAAGTGGTTTTTCGGTAATCATCTTGTCAACGGCCTTGATAAAAGGGAGTCAGAAATGAAACCGGAAGTCATATCCGCAACACTAATCAAGATGGTAAATCATAAGTACCTCCGGAAACTGCTGGCAAAGAAAGTCGACAACTACGTCTATAAAAGTATAGTTAATGATGATTCAGAAGATTTGCAGCAAGTGCGGTTAAAAAGATACCAGTTTTTATCAGCAATGCTGCACTGTGTGATTAGAAATGTAGATAAAGGCTCCATTTCAAAGGAAGTTATAAAAAAAATTATCGATGTGTTAGTTCAAAATAATCTTATGGAGGGCGACCAAAGTTACGACCAGGCCGTTGAAAAATTCAAAGAAAATTATGGCGAACCGCCTCCGAGTTTTATCGTCTTCTCGCCTACGCAGAAATGTAACTTAAAGTGCGTCGGCTGTTATGCATCTTCAGCGGCAAATACCCCGGCCACAGTACCTTATTCCTATGTAGATAGAGTAGTCAGTGAGGTCCACGACTGCTGGGGCAGCAGGTTTATAACTATCAGCGGAGGCGAACCGTTTATGTATAAAAGCGAAGGTAAAACCCTCCTGGATATCTACCAGAAGTACAACGATATGTTCTTCCTCGTATATACCAACGGCACACTTATTGATGAGGAAGTTGCTGAATGTCTTGCAAAATCACCAAATGTTACGCCCGCAATTTCGGTGGAAGGCTTTGAAAAGGAAACCGACCAAAGAAGAGGCGCCGGCACACACAAAAAAATCCTTAATGCCTTTGAATGTCTGAGACAGGCCGGTGTGCCTTTCGGCATCTCCGCAACAGCCACAAGCAAAAATACAGATATACTGCTGACAGACGAATTCTACGATTTTTACTTCGAGAAACAGGGAGCCTGTTATATGTGGCAATTCCAGCTGATGCCCATCGGCCGAGGCAAAGATGAAATCAATTTAATGGTCAATCCTCAAAAGAGACTTCAATTATATAGAAAATGGGAAAAGCTGCTCAGCGAAAAGAAATATTGCATAGCTGATTTCTGGAACAGCGGCGTGCTCACCAGAGGATGTATCGCCTATGGCAGAAGCGGCGGATACGCCTATGTCGACTGGAATGGCAACGTAACGCCCTGTGCCTTCATTCCTTACTACGTCGATAATATCTACGATTTATACAACAACGGAAAAACCCTGTCGGATGCAATGTTCTCTGACTTTATGAAAAATGGGCGAAAATGGCAGAACGAATATGGCCTTGACAATTGGAAGAAACCAAAGAACTGGTTGATGCCCTGCTCTATAAGAGACCATTACGAAATCTTCAGGAATTCAGTTTTGCCAAAAAACGCAAGGCCCGAAGATGAAAAAGCCAGAGAAGCCCTTGAATCCGATGAATATTTTGAAGTGCTAAAAAACTATGACAAAGAGCTGGAAGGTTTAACTGAGAAAATCTGGGAAAATGAGTATTTAAATGTATAGAAAGCCCTGCTCGATTCTCCGCTTGTAGGGGCATTGAGTATCGAGCTTTCCCTTTGGAGGTTTTTTCCAATTATGTCAAACAGCTACAGTTCCCTTTGCGACAATTTTTATATCGATATGTATATTAATACCGAGCTTGACCTCCCGACCGAGCGTGACACCATCCTGACCTTTTTCGAGCGGGTACAAAGGCAATTCCCTTCTATGTGCTGTTTCTACCGCCGCGAAAATAACGAGTACTGTCTGGAAGAGGACCGCAATGCCGGCCAATACCGCTGGATTAATCTCGAAATAGACCGTATCGGCTCCGGCATTGTCAATCCCTCAAACTTCGAAGATGCTTACAGCCAGGATAGATTGGTGCTCGAGCTTGCCCCCTATATGCTCGGTGTAAACCATCTTGATATCGATTCGCTGGATGTTACTTTCGCTATGGATTTTGATTATATAGGCAGTCACGATGAGATTATCGCTGAGGCGCTGTTCGCGCAGAGCGCCTTTAGCTGCCTTCTGGACCTGCCTTGCGCCAGTCCTGTTAGCTTTTCGCCCGCCGTGGTGGTCGCGTTGTCCGACGATTGCCGTACCCAGGCCCGAATCGGCGTAGAGTCGAAAACAGGCGTTGTAGAGAGCGAAAAACGAAAGTATAAGTCGGATGAAGCAATAAGTCTTTTCTTTACAATCCGGCAATACCCTTCAAGTACGGAAAAATTTGACGCTTTGAAATCTTTTGAACGTCAATGTCGGCTGGCAGAGGAACTAATGGCTGAAAAAATAGTTCCTAATTTTGTCCAGCCGTTAACCAATATAATCGCACAAAAACGATTAACGTAGTACTTTGTTACATATGGTTTGATGAATTGTCATTGCGAGGACTGAAAGGCCGTGGCAATCTCTGGCTTTCGAACGATAGAGATCGCTTCGCTCGCAATGACAACCATCATTTGAGTAGTAACAAAGCAGTAGGTTTCAACGGTATCTTAAAATGGCTATTGAGGCACCGGTAAGCAAATACAGGAAAACTAATTTCAAAATCTATATTACTGCCTGCATTATTTTTGCAGTTGTTTTTGCTTACGATGGCTATTTGAGCAAATACGAATGGTCACATCGTCGCAGCTTCTATGAGAAACACGTTAAAGACGGCAAGCCCGACGATACAATGATATTCAACCAAGTGGCTCCCATCTTTCTTGTCGTTATCGCTGCTGTCTTATTAGGGCGGCTCCGGGCTCTCAAAGATAAAAAATTGTTGGCCGACGAAAATGAGCTTATTATCAGCGATAAAGAAAGAATCCCTTATGATTCCATACAAAAAATAGACAAAACCAACTTTAAATCGAAGGGTTATTTTTTAATCACATACAAGGGCAAAAACGGCAGAGAAGCGGACCGCAAAATAAGTGATAAAAAATACGGCAACTTAGCAGCTATTTTGGATCTTCTGGTGGCAAAAATCAGTTGAAAATTATCGCAATAAAATCTAAAATTTAATCAGTTGACCGCAACATGTTACTTTAGTAGGCTGTTGCGGTTTATCTTTGGGAACATATTTGGAGGTTCTGATTTAAATGGGATTGCCCAGGAAGTGAGCAGAAGTGAATTGTTGTGTTATCGGATTGCAGTGGGGCGATGAGGGCAAAGGCAAGGTTGTCGATATTCTTGCCGAGCACAGTGATATCGTCGTCCGGTACAACGGCGGTGCCAATGCCGGCCATACCGTTGTCGTAGGTGACAGCCGGTTCGCTTTGCACATTTTGCCCAGCGGTTCAGTTCGCCCGAATACTATCTGCGTAATTGCAAATGGTGTGTTTATTGACCCTGATGTCTTGATAGAGGGAATTGAGACCCTCGCCAAAAAAGAAATCACGCTGGACGACCGGCTTCTTATAAGTGAAAATGCCCACGTCGTCCTGGATTATCACAAAAAAGAAGACCAGCTGCGCGAAGAATCACTCGGCAAAAACAAACTCGGGACAACTATTCGAGGCATCGGCCCTTGCTGCGCAGATAAGGTCGGCAGAAGCTACGCCGTGCGTATGGCCGATTTAAGAGACCTCGAAAAGCTCAAAACCAAGCTGCAAACTATCGCCGACTATAAAAACAAAATCTTTGCAGCTCTTTATAATGCTGAGCCGATAAGTGCCGGCCGACTCTTTAAAAAGTGTAAAACTTATGCAGACAAACTCATGCCGTTTACAACTGACACAACGAAATTTCTGCACAAATCAATTGCTGACGGCAAATCAATCCTCTTTGAGGGCGCCCAAGGCTCACTTCTGGACTTAGATCATGGCACATTCCCATTTGTAACCAGTTCAAATTCGAGTTCTCTTGGTATGCCGGCCGGCTGTGGTGTACCGGCTAAAATGGTTGATAAATTCCTTGGTGTGGCCAAGGCCTACACAACAAGGGTCGGCGCCGGCCCCTTCCCTACCGAGCAGGACAACGAAATCGGCCAATACATCCGTGACAAAGGAGGCGAATATGGCACTACCACCGGTCGGCCCCGCCGATGCGGCTGGTTCGATGCCGTCGCCGTATCCTACGCCATAACCGTCGGCGCAATCGATTGTGTAGCATTGATGCACCTTGACACTCTGACCGGCTTAAAAGAAATAAAACTCTGCAAGGCATATAAAATCGATGGACAGGAAATTACCTTCTTCCCCGCAAATGCAGCCAAACTCTCACAGGCGTGTCCCATTTACGAAACTGTCCCCTGCTGGGATGAGGATATAACCCAAGTAAGCGATTTCCACGATTTGCCTGCCAGCGCCCAGGACTTTGTTTGCCGGGTCGAAGAAATGACCGGCAAACCAGTCACAATCATTGGCGTCGGACCAGAGCGAAATCAGACAATATTTAGATGAAAAAAGAAAGTTAGCCACGAATTAACACGAATTAAAAGAAATATAAAAATCAGAAAAATTTGTGAAAATTCGTGGTAAAAAAGTAAAACGGAATTGGAAAAGAGCGTCGAAGAAAAACTTGAAAAAACCGCTGAACGTCTCGGGCTAAGGACTGAACAGATACCCCGTCATATCGCCATAATTATGGACGGGAACGGCCGATGGGCACACAAAAAAGGTCTGCCCCGAGCCCAAGGGCATCGCCAGGGTGGAAAGACGGTCGAGAAAATAGCTCAATGCTGTGTTGATTTTGGCATCGAATCTCTGACTTTATATTCCTTCAGTTTAGAAAACTGGGAAAGACCCAAAACCGAAGTCAATGCCCTTATGCATCTCTACACTCAATACCTTGTCGGGATTCGTCCTACGATGATGAAAAACAACGTGAAGCTAATTCACCTTGGCCGATTGGCTCAACTACCCCCAGCGGTAAAAAAAGAACTCACAAAAACCATAGAAATCACCGCCGGCAATACCGGTATGACACTTGCCCTGGCGCTAAACTACGGCAGCAGAACGGAAATCGTAGATGCAGCCAAGAAAATTGCACAACAATACAAAAAGGGGAAACTGCACCTGGAAGATATCGACGAAGAGTGCATAAGCCGACATCTGTACACTGCCGGCCTTGCCGAACCGGACCTTTTGATACGCACCGCAAACGAAATGAGAGTCAGCAACTTTCTGCTCTGGCAAATTTCATACAGTGAATTCTACGTTACAAAAACTCTCTGGCCGGATTTCAAAAAAGCAGCTCTGGAAAAAGCAATACTGGCCTACGCAAAACGCAACCGACGCTTCGGAACTGTCAAATTGAGCTCATAGACTACCAACTACGAACCCATAACTATGAACTAAAAGATGCTCAAATACAGATTGCTTTATGGCACGTTGATGACGGTGTTTTTTACCGCCATCGCTGTTTTCGACGGCTGGCTGGATGGCTCCCTGACCGCTTCAGCTGAAGATAAACCGGTACAGGGAACAATTCTCTGTATTCTTATTGCCGGATTGATAATTCCCGCCCAGCTCGAATTGTCCAGACTTGCTGCGGCTAAAAACTTGAAGATTTTCACCCCTCTTGCAATCATCGCCTCGATCCTATTTGCCGGCAGTTGGTATTGGCTGCAGCTTATCGAAATTCCGCCCCAGGTTTATCTGTCTTTCCTCTCAGCTTTTTCGCTATTGGGACTGCTTTTATACCAATATTTTCGCTACGGCACTTCAGAAGTAATAGCTAATTGTGGAGCAAGTTATTTTTCTATTATGTACATGGGGCTCTTAAGCGCCTTTGTGCTCGCTGTCCGGGTTGACTTTGGCCTATGGCCGCTGCTTATGTTTATCTTTGTCGTAAAGTCTGCTGATATAGGGGCTTATGCAATTGGAACCCTGTTCGGTAAGCACGAATTTTCGCCTAAAATCAGCCCGGGCAAGACCTGGGAAGGTATGGCCGGCGCGGCCGCAACAGCAGTGATAGTCGCTCTTCTCTTTGTCGCAAGTTGTGATATAATGGCCTGGTGGTCGGCAGTAATCTTTGGCATCTGTTTTGCCTTTATAGGCCAGGTGGGCGATTTGGTCGAGTCTATGATGAAGCGAGACGCCGAGCAAAAAGATTCAGCGAACAATGTGCCGGGCTTCGGTGGAATATTGGACATTGTTGATTCGCCGCTGCTTGCAGCACCATTTGCGTATCTGTTTTTTATGTTCGGCATCGCCGGATAGAGGAAAACTTTGGAAGTTACCATACAATTAGATTCAGCTCAAAAGCGGCCTGAATTGTTCGGCCCTGCCGACAGTCACCTTCGCCTTTTACGTCAATCTCTCGGCGTCCAAATCACAGCACGCCAGGCTAATTTAATAATCACCGGCAAGGAAAAAAACGTAAACAAGACTGCTGAAATTATTGACAGAATGCAAAAACACCTCATCAAACGCAACTCGCTCACGGCTGAAGATGTAGCCGGTTTTATCACTCGAGACGATTCGCCGGAGACTCTCGCGACCAGCAAGGCTATTACCGTCTATTCTAACAAAAAGGTTATTGAGCCGTCCACCAAGGGACAACTAAAATATGTTGAAACAATGCTGGCCAACGACCTGACCTTCTGTATAGGGCCAGCCGGAACCGGCAAAACATACCTGGCTGTCGCAGTTGCGGTCTCTATACTAAAGAAAAAGCAAATCAGGAGAATCGTTCTTGCTCGCCCGGCTGTGGAGGCCGGCGAAAAACTCGGCTTCCTGCCCGGTGATATCCAGGCAAAGGTAAATCCATATCTTCGACCACTTTTTGACGCCCTCGAAGATATGATGGATTTTGCACAGATGAGGAAATTTATGGAGCTGGATATTATCGAAATCATTCCACTTGCCTTTATGCGCGGCCGAACATTAAACGAAGCCGTTATCATCTGTGACGAAGCTCAAAACACCTCGCCCCTGCAGATGCTAATGGTCTTGACAAGATTGGGCCATGGCTCCAAAATGATAATAACAGGTGATATAACGCAGATTGACCTGGAACCAAGCCAGAAAAGCGGAATGGTTGAAGCAATCGCGTTGCTGCGGCGAATCAAAGGTATAGCTTGTGTAGAGTTGACCCGAAGAGACATCGTACGGCATCGATTGGTTCAAAATATCGTGCGGGCCTATAGGAAAAAGGACCAAAGCAAAAGTAAAAAGTAAAAAACCCTTGATACAACGGACATTTCTAACGGGGTAAAGAGATGTGGTTTTTTAAGAAAACAAGTCCACGGCGAAGTCAGGTACGCAAGAATATAACCGCCGAGCGGTTCTTGCAAATAAGCCGGTTCGCCGACACTGATAGTTTAATCTCAGCTCTGCTATGGCTGCTTTTCGTCGTCCTCTGCGTCTTCGTTCTTTCGTTCGAACTAATCCGGCAGAACCGTTATCGCGACCTGATACCAATAACAGTCATAGTAGTCTTGATTTCTTTAGCTGCGGCTTTCTACATCCATCACTACCAGAACCGGATTATAAAAAACCACGCCAGAGCCCTGGCACTGGTCGGCCTGTTTATCTTGTTGTTAGTACCAGCAAAACTTGGAGCATTCGTGGCCACCGGAACCGCCGTCACAGCAGCTATCATTTTGACAATTGCTTATGACCAGCGATTTGCAATAGGTATGAGTATATTCTATTGTCTCTTTGCCTGTCTCGCTGCAGAACCAAAAACGGATATCAACCTGTTGTTCCTGTTTTTGATAATGGCTGCCGGCGCTATTACTTGCTGTTTCTCCTTGAGGGAAATCCGAACAAGAATGAAATTGCTTGAGGTAAGCGCCTTGGCAGCGGTAATAGTATTCATAACAGCGCTCGCTTTGGGCTTTTTGGCGAATTCCCAAACGCCCTTTTCTGCGTTGGGGGGCCAGGCCAAAACCCTACAGACCGACAAGGTCTTTAGCAACGCAGGCTATCACGCACTCGCCACTTTCCTGGCGGGAATGTTCATCCAGAGTCTGCTTCCACTTATCGAAAAGATCTTCCGAATAGCGACAAGTATGACGCTGTTGGACCATAGTGATGCCAACCAAACGCTGTTGAAAAAACTCGCTATGGAAGCACCCGGCACATTCAGCCATAGTCTGTTAGTAGGTTCTGTTGCCGAGGCTGCCGCTGAGGCAATCAGCCACAACGGCCTTTTGTGCAGGGTCGGAGCTTATTACCATGATATCGGAAAAATCAATAAGCCCAGCTATTTTGCCGAAAACGAAATAGGCTCAACCAGTCGCCATAAAGAGCTCTCGCCTGCAATGAGTCAATTGATTATCGTCGGCCACGTTAAAGACGGGATAGAAATGGCCAAGGAATACGGCCTGCCCGCCGTTCTTCGGCAGTTCATCGAAACACACCACGGGACTACCCTGGTCGAATATTTTTTCAGTGAGGCCAAAAAGAAACATGATGAAAAACAGTCTCCGCCTTCTGAAAGTGAATTTAGATATGCCGGCCCGAAGCCGCAGACAAAAGAAGCCGCCATTGTAATGTTGGCCGACACCATAGAAGGTGCCGTCAGATCCATGCCTGCTGAACTAACACCAACGAAAATAGAAGCAGCTGTGCATAATATAGCCATGAAACGTCTGCAGGACGGCCAATTCGATGAATGCGACCTCTCTCTGCGGGAATTAAGTCAGATAGAGACAAGTATATCGAAAACCCTTGCGGCACACTATCACGGCCGAGTCGCATATCCAAAAGAACCGGATGTACCAGAAGACGCACAATCTCGACCCGAGCAAAGCGAGCAAAAAAACAATTAACAATTATGGCCTCTGCCAAACAAGAGCAAGACATAGTCGTTCAAATCGCCAAAAATTTCAGTGGTCTGGATGTTGACCTTCCTAAGCTTAAGAAATTGGTCAAAGCCGTCTGCAATCGTTTCAAGCTCTCAAAAGCAACGGTCAGTATTGCAATAGTAGATGACGCCGAAATACGCAGAGTAAACGAACAGTTTCTCAGTTGCGACTCCACCACCGATTGTTTGAGTTTCAACCTGTCGGATGACGAGACTCAAGCTCCCGGACGCAGGGGTTCCCAAACGCAAAAAAAACGAGTTAGAGGCCGCAATGAAAGGCGTTTGGGCTTCTCCCAGCCCTCCAAATTATTCGAGCTGGTCGTTAACGGTGAAATGGCCGTCAAAGAAGCAAACTTACGAGGTCATTCAAGCGAAGCCGAATTGGCACTTTACGTGACCCATGGCCTACTGCACAACCTTGGGTTTGATGATTCCACACAGGCACAGGCCAAAAAAATGCATCATACTGAAGACCAACTTTTACAACAACTTGGTTACGGTTTGGTATATAATAAGAGCAAATGAATATCGAATATTGAATGACGAACAATAAACTTCGAAATTCGATATTCCTTGTTCGCCATTCGACAGTCTCAGTGTAATTGAAAGGGTATTAAGTGGGCCTTGGCTGGATTGCGTTACTGATTTGCCTTCTCGCCGATGCTACATTGTTTTTTTCCGTTAACACCATAGCATTGCGAATATTTTCACGCGCCAAATTACAGGTCGCATTCAAAGCGGCAAACAAAGAAGACTTTACCGACAGTCTCGTAGAAAACGCCGAAAAGCTGGTTCTGGCATGCTCGCTATATCGGCTCATCGCCAATTGTTGCATATTGCTGTTGTTGCTGGCTGCTTTTGCAACCGCACGTACAGGCAATCCGGCAATTAGCGATTATCTCCTTACATTTATTATTGCAGCGGCAATATTTTCGATATTCGGCCTGGCAATACCTCACGCCTGGGCAAAATATGCCGGCGAAAAAATCCTCAGCCGAACGTACAAACTGCTAATGCTCTCCGCAACTATAGCCTGGCCGGTTCTTTACGTCTGGAAATTTACTGACGGCTTGGTCCGCCGACTCGCCGGTGTGGCCCAAATATCCCCGGAAGAACAACAGGAAGAAAGGCAGGAAGAATTCCTGACCGGACTTGAGCAGCGCAGAACCGAAGGTGTGCTCGATGAGGAAGAGCAGGAGATGATTGAAAGTGTCTTAGAGTTAGACGAAACCGCCGCCGACGAAATTATGACCCCTCGCACCGATATTGTAGCCGTTGAAGCCAACTCTGACCTGCAGAGGGTTCTGGATACTATCATCACCGCAGGGCATACGCGTGTCCCGGTCTATGAGGAAAATATAGACAAGATAATCGGCCTGATTTACGCCAAGGACCTGCTGACCGAAATTGGCAAAGACCCGCCGGATTTCAAGCTGCGAAATAAATTGAGAGACGCTTATTTTGTCCCTGAAACAAAACCTCTCAGGACCCTGCTCCACGAATTTCAATCGCGAAAGTTGCATATAGCCGTAGTGCTCGATGAATATGGCGGAACAGCCGGTATTGTTACCTTGGAGGATATCATTGAGGAGCTTGTGGGCGAAATAACCGATGAATACGAAGAAACACCGCCCGAACCTGTAAAGAAAATTGACCAAAACACTATTGAGACCGACGCCAGAACATACATTGATGATTTGAACGACGAGTTCGATTTGAATCTGCCCGAAGACGAGGACTACGACACCATTGGCGGCTTTGTCTTCTCGCACTTGGGCTACATCCCGAAAACCGGCGAAACATTTGATTACGAAAATCTAAAATTCACCATCACTTCCGCCGAGGCCAGAAGAATTAAACGCATCAAAATTGTCAGAACCGAAGACCCTCAGAAGTAATTTTAGCCCCACCACCTGTGGGTGGGGTTGTTAGCACCGCCACCGTCGGGGGTATTATTCTTTCTCGCCTGCCCGAATCCGAATCCCGCATCCCTGCATGCCTTAGCTTGCCCCTCCTGATTGGGGGGCCAGGGACCCAGTTTGGCAGGGACCCACTTACCAATTGACTAATCAACCAACTTAACTTGAGATATCTGTGCCTTTTTGGCTAATTCCTCCGCCTGTTTCTTTAACCACTCATTAATTTCTTCTTTAGTATCAAATATTCCCTCCTCATTATGCGGCAGCACCACAATCCGTACAAATTCTGCCAAATCTGCATAGTTTTCCGGTTCATTAAATAAGTTGATGATATCTTCCCTCACCTTATTCATAACCCTCCTTGCTATCGGCTTTACTTTCTCAGCATGCACTTCGTCAATCAATACCGCCATACACGCATGCCTTACCGCTAGTGGCCAATTATGCAAGAACTCCTGCCAAAAAAGCATCCTTAACATATCAAGCGTATCGTTTTCTCCGCCTCTCCCCAACGCCTTCAAGAACCGAAACGAATTGTGCAGCCGTAATAATTGCCGTGGATTACTAAACTCAAACAAACCCGCAAGCCGGTAAAACTCCTTACCCTCTTCTGGCCTGTCCTTTATTTCTATATCGTCACTCTTTTTATCGTCTGATTTCCGGTCCTTTTTGCTTTTCTTGTGTTGTGGCCTTGATTTAGCAGCTTCATCCTGCGTAGCGACCTCAAAATCCTGGCCCATGCCTCCAAGCCCAACTATTTTTCCCTTACCTTCCTCAGACGTACTTGGAGCGAGACCCTTATCACTATCTGGACTGCTCGTATTTATTGGTGGAGTAACTATGGGTGATTCTGGTCGCTCTTCAAAATGTTCCCATTCTTCTTTTTCAAATAGAAATAATTTTTCGTATACATAGTTCCTAAGTTTTCCATGCTTTACTGGTTCAAGCCTCACAGGAAGTTGGATTATCTTTCCTAAATAATCACGCGCCACCTCTGCGGAGCTCCTACTGTTGCCATCCTCTTCCTCTGCCAATGTTCTGTAATGCCTTTCAATTGCCTTAAATGCAATACGATGATCGATACAGATCATCACGATCACATTAGGTATCGTCATCACTAATCTTATCGCATCCAGTGTTTCTGCGATATAAATCGACTTGCATCTGTCAAGATCATCTACGAAAACTAAAAGCTTTCTGTCTTTTCCGATTTTTATCTTTGTAAGTGGTATTCTTATACTTCTTTTTAGTTTAAGTTTGCACAATGTAGTAATATGTCTTTTGAGAACAGGGATAAGCCCTAAATGTTCTCCGTAATCAGGAAGCTTAAAATACGTCTGCAACTTAATATCTAACGGATGTTCGGTCTTCTTCTTGAAAATACTTATTCCAAATAATGGCAATATCACATAAGCCACTTTAATCAAGCCATCAAGAAATTCCTTCAAGTTTGGCTTTTCTTTAAGATAGTTTGTTAATAAGGTCGGATCATAATATTGCCTTAATAGATATATTAAAACTGGGGATATTATAAAACCTACCAATATTAATAAGCTTAGTTTATTCTCCTTGTAGGCAAATGCCACACGTTGCAATTGACGCTTCAAAAAGTTCTTCTCCCTAAGCCCTTTTACTACCTCCTGTGCTAACCCAGCGGCGGTTTTACCCGTCTGCTCATATTCCCACGCATTAAATAAAGCAAAGTCAAATCTGCCTTTTTGCCGTTCCTTTAGCTTTCTTTTAAGGATTTCCATAACCGAACTTTTGCCTTCACCCCAGTTCCCCATAAGCGCAAGCGTAAAACCGTTATTGAAATCAGTATGTATTATAGTATCTGCAAATGCATCGATTAGTGTCTCTCTTCCAAGATCGTCTACATCACTCACCTCATCACTTCGTAATGTGGCAATCCTCCCAAGTACCTTTATAATTTTGGAGACGATGCCTTTTATTATTCCTCCACCGGCATTTTTCTTTGCTGACTCAAGTAAGTCACCTACTTGTTCTCGTACTTCGTCATCTACAAGAACTCCCGGCCTTAAAATATAAACACCTGCTTTATATTTTAATTGCTGATGCCCAAGTTTGCCTTCAAGCCAGTTTTTCTCTCCCGGATATTTATTTGTGTATCCGCTCAGTTGGTTCAGTTCACCTTCGAACATATAATTGGCAAGCTTTGGTTCAGGAAAATCTTTTTGATAACCGGCAAGAACTAAGGCAATATTTTTATCTGAATCATTTAGTCTGTGTATCTGTGCTGCTGTTCTTTTATTTTTCTTTATCTGTAAGTTGATGTAATCCTCACAAGGCGCATTAATGCTAAGACCATGTTTATCTTTTGCCAGTTCAACTAAGCTCCTATTCAATCGCCTACCAGCCCCACTCAACGGACTTGCAAAAAGCAGTTGATTATATGTTGGAAAATCTTCTTCTAAAACTCGACTTGCTTCTCCATCATCTTCATACTCCAATATTGAGAAAATATCATTCTGTATTTTGTCAGCAAAAACTAAATATTTGGCTGCCCCATAAATATTCATAGCATCGCCGTAAACTTCCATATCCTCTAATGCTTTGTTAGATTCTTTAGTGAAAATACGAAATGTTATTAGCGCCAAAGATTTGCCATCAACCTCTTTTACCTCCGTAACACAGTTTGGTCTGTACTCGTCTTCTCCGAGAGATGGCACAGCCGACAAACTCTCTTGAGAATATTCTTTTTCACTTACCATAAATTTTTCAAATGCATTACGTAATTCCTCGTTACTCTTGAACACTCCTCCCGGCGCATCAGGACTTGACGCTATTATCAAATCTTCATAATCCGGAAAATCGCTGATTGAGATGGTTTCATGACCTTTATTCTTAACTTCAATAATTTCAAAAGGTTCAGATGATTTGTCCTGACTTGGAAATACAATATAACCAGCGATTAGAGATTTCATGCTAAATCGAAGATTTTCAGCAGCCATCCCTAAGACATTACGGACAGCTAAAAGCTTGAAATCTATTACAGCTATAATCATATCTGACTCTAAATTAAAAATACCAATATCAGGTTCACTTTCGCCTAAAACTTCAATAGAATCAGACGGGTAGCCTTTTTCATTTTTGAGAAACTCTACAAAAGCATTCTGCAAAGCTTCATGTTTTCCTAATGCTTTATTTCCTCTTTTATCTTCTGATTCATCAGCCGTTTCAACAGCCTGCTTTATACGATTCTCAAGATAATCCAACGTATGGCCAATGTATTGCTGCATTGCTGCATAAACGTAGTTTTCAGCAGTTCTAAGTTCTCCGACTCTGCTGATACCATGTTTTATTGCTAGATCATTAAGTCCTTTGCCTTCACTACATTCGTACATTAGGTATAAGCCAATGCTTACGATTTCCTCAAGAGAACCTGCATTCGGAGGTTTATTTTTACCTGTACCTTCCAAAAGGGATAGAGTCGGATATCGATCAAAGTGATTCTGTATGATTGCTTTAATCTCTGGAACTGATTTACAGTATTCGATAAAAGCCTTAATACGTGGGTTAACATTTTCGGCATTAACATTATCAAGTGGCTTGCGTCTCTTGCGAAACTCCTCAAGAACAGATTCTACATTCATAAGTTTTTCCCTTCCCAAATTATTTCTCTTTGGCTAATACAAAAAAAGCCGTTCCCGGCTCGTAAAATGTTGATAACAACTCGCCACCAGAATTCAATGTTGCCTTCTCATAGCAGCCCCCAAAATACCCCAAATCAACTAATTTGTCAAACCTGCTTGTCCCGCCTGCCCCGTGAGATAGCGGAGCGTTATCTCACTGGGGTCAAATCAAATCCGAATGACCAAAAAAAGTAATTTTTGGTCATTTTTTTGTCCCTTTTGTGCATTTTGTGCCTTTTCGCGGCTATTAAAACACCTTTTTCGCCAGCTTTTGAATAAGGCCATTTCGATGGCCTTGTGTACGAAAGCAGGTATTTGCGACAAAGTTCACTTTACAAGCAAATCATGCCAAGAACACCAAACTGGCTGAAAACCTCCGTGATCTCTGTGTTCTCTGTGGCTAAAAATTCGTGTTATTTGTGTAAATTCGTGGCTAATTTTTTCCCAAAAAAAGTTATATTTTCATTGAACATTTGGGGCAGGTTTGGTATAATACAAACAGCCATAGAAATGGCAGGTATTTAGCGGAGAACCGCACGTCTTAGTATCAGCAGATACACGCCAAAAACCATTATTTGTCAAGCAAGGTAAGAAAGGTAAGCAAGGCAAAGTTTTGAATTTGGATCATTTAGATTTTGATATTGTTTCGGATTTCGATATTCGGATTTCGTATTTCGCCAGTCACGGCACCTCTACATCTGTAGAGGACTCTCTACAAATCAGACTTTTTATGCAAAACGAACCCAATTTCCGAAAAAGCCAAATGAACGTAAATAAAGTATTAACAAAGGATTATGTAAATAAGACACTTGGTGAACACGGGAAAAACAAAGCCAAAACAAAGCCAAACAAAGCCAATTTGCTAAATGCTCAAATGAACGTAAATAAAGTATTAACAAAGGATTATGTAAATAAGTCAAGTTGGGCAATTTATGAAAACAAAGCCAATTTTAACCCAAAACAAACCCAATCAAACCCAATTTCCCCGCCCCACGCGGCCAAACGAACCCAATTCAAACCCAATACAAACCCAATCAAAGCCAATTTCAGAGGCAAAAAAATGCTGCTGCATTTGACAATTAATGGACTGCGCAACAGAGTGCTGATATTCTACGTAAAAAGCGGCTTTTATTCCGATGCTCCAGAACTCGCTTTTTGTTTACGCAATACGATACCTGTCCTGAGCACATTTATACTGAGCGAAATCGAAGTAGTCGAAGGATACGAGATATGCTGACCAAGGACTTTGCTATTTGCATACGTGCTGCAGATTTCTCTGAAACATCGCAGATCGTAACATTTTTTACCAGGGCGACCGGCAAAATTAAGGCCATCGCCAAAGGTTCGAAACGGCCCAAGTCGGCATTCGACGGCCCTATCGAAGTGTTCTCCTACGGCAAAATCGTTTTCTCCGACTCAACCAGGGAAAAACTCGCAACGCTAACTGAGTTCGAATCCGCCTATGGCGGGCCCGGCTTTACAAATCTATGCAGTAACCCTTTTGCTCTGAACTGCTCTTTTTTCGCTGCTGAACTATTGGCTCTGCTGACAGATGAATACGACCCACATCCACAGCTTTTCGATAGTTTTCTGCAATTTTTACAAAACGCTAACGAGCGACAAGCAACACGCATCGAGCATCGAGAATCGAGCATCGAGAATCGAGACACCCTGGCATTACTGATATTATTTCAATTGGCCCTGCTCAAAGAAATTGGCCTGAGGCCGATTCTAAATGCCTGCGTAAATTGTAAAAACAGCTTCAGCCCCGATTGGCCGCAAGTTTATTTTAGCAGCTTGGCCAATGGCCTTATTTGCAGAGATTGCGAGGAT
Organism: Phycisphaerae bacterium; assembly: GCA_030615025.1. Lineage (GTDB taxonomy): Bacteria > Planctomycetota > Phycisphaerae > Sedimentisphaerales > Anaerobacaceae > CS2-K091. Next base: position 21,684 of record JAUXAB010000031.1, read on the forward strand.
AGTTTCCCCGACAAGATTAGACTAATCAGAAATGCCGCGAGTTGCCTGGCCAATTTGAAAATGATTGCCGATTCGAATGAAAAAACGCTCAATGAAATCGAAAAGATTTTAATTTACCACTTCACCAATACATTAGGCCGCCCACCTAAAATGGCAAAGCATATTTTAGAAACCTAAAAGCTTCAATATTCTTAGCTTATTGTCTAATTTTTCGTCCTTTTGAGTAATGGTGGTTACTATAAACAACCCTAAAGCTCCAAAAAACCAGAGAACCATAAAAAATAGTATCAAGCATTCAACAGAAAAACGAACAGTTTGGTATTCATTGTCAAAGGTATTGATATTCAACATAGACATGTAACGGCCAGGCACATAAAAGATTAAGAACAGGCACAACAAGCTCCATCCTGCAAGTGAAAGCGGCAGGAGCGTTGACTCTGTTGTGCTCACACGCTTGCGCCTATAGGATAAAGATTTCGGAGTAGGGACGTCTGACACGTCAGCGGTCTGCTTGACTTCAACCGGACCGGTTTCAAGTTCTTGTGTTTCTTGGGGTCTTTCACGCCCCGTTAGAAGTGAGTCGCGCGGTCGGACTGGCGCAGCTTCAGTCCGGACTTCTAACGGAGCACGCAGTTTTTTGTCACATTCCTCGCAAATAATACGACCATTGTACACAAAGGCCTGTTCAAAAATGGTTATGATTCCGCCGCAGTCTTCGCAGATTTCTTCTTGCATATATAAACCGCTCCGGCGTTCCTCTACCTGGACACAGCAATTAGAACATAAATCAAGCAGAAGTTCTTGTCAAACTCTACCCCAGGCGCCAGTATACTTATTCACGCCTTGTTGGATTTACTGCTTGCCCTGCTCAAACAGCTCGGGCTGCTCTGAGTCGCTTTTCTTTTTATGGAACTTAAGCCCTAAATGTTCGCAGGCTGCTTTGGTAACTTCTCTACCCCGCTTGGTTCGGCGCAAAAAGCCAATTTGCAAAAGATACGGCTCAACCACATCTTCGAGAGTGTCCCTTTCTTCGCCGAGCGTCGCTGCAATCGCATCAACACCGGCTGGCCCCCCATCATAGACATTAACCAACGCACGCAGGAACGCTCTGTCCGGCTCATCTAACCCCAATGAGTCGATCTGCTCCATCGCCAGCGCTCTTTCGACAATTTCGGAACTAAGCACCCCTGAGCCTTTCACTTGCGCGTAGTCCCGCACTCGCTTTAACAATCGATTCGCTACTCGAGGCGTCCCGCGGGACCGACCCGCAATTAGTTCCAGCGTCCCATCATCACACTGTAATTGCAACAAGTTTGCGGACCTCTCCAGAATCGCTGTCAGCTCTTCACTGGTATAAAAATTCAGATGATACAGCATCCCGAACCGACTGCGAAGCGGAGCACTGAGCAGCCCAGCTCGTGTCGTTGCGCCGATTAAGGTAAAACGCTTCAGCGGAAAATTTATCGTCTTTGCGTGCAGACCGCTGTCAACAGTAAAGTCAACCCTGAATTCTTCCATTGCAGGATAAATAAACTCTTCGACCGGCGTGCTGAGGCGGTGGACCTCATCGATGAAAAGTACATCGCCTGTGTTTAAATTGCTCAAAAGGCCCATCACGTCACCGGCCTTTACCAAAGCCGGCCCCGATGAGCAGCGCAACCTTGCCCCCATCTCGTTTGCTACAACATTAGCTAACGTTGTCTTGCCAAGACCGGGCGGGCCGTAAAACAGAATATGCTCCAACGGCTCAGACCTTTGCTTGGCCGCTGCTATGGCGATCGCCAGCTTTTCTCTAACGTTGCACTGGCCTACACACTCGTCCAGAAACTTTGGCCGAAGTGAAACGTTAAAGCTCTCTTCTGCCTCGTTCAGAGACTGCCCGCTTATGATTCTGCCTATTGCCATTTCGTATTGACCATTTACTATTGACTATTTACTATTGAAACTTAAAACTCGACATTCGAAATTCAACATTCCTTGTTCGATATTCGAATCCCATTTAGCGGATAACCGCCGGTTTTTTCTATGCGCTATCCGTTACTTTATTCAGACCGCCACTCCCTGCTTTAACCTGTACACCAAAGGCACAAGTACCTCAGCCGAGTTTATATCAGGATTCTTCTGACAGGCCAGCTCAATCAGCTCCATCGCATCAGCTCTTTTTTCACCCCAGGCGATAAGGATCTCCAAGGCTTCGGCCTGAAATGGCTTCAATCTCACTTCCGCTGCCTTAGCTGCCTCGGCTCCAACTGCAAAAGTTTGCAGCTTGCCACGTAATTCAGCGATAATTTGCTGGGACATCCTCTTGCCCACCCCCGGAAGTGACATCAGTGTCTTGTCATCGGCGTTCTCTATCGCCGCCGCTATCGTAGCTATCGGAATACTCAACGACCGCAATCCCTTTTTTATACCAATTCCTTTGACGCTGATAAATTTGGTGAAAAAATCCCTCTCGCCTGCACTCAAAAAACCGACCATCCTCGGTATCAGATTTCCACCGCCCGGCGTACCCTCATAGTATTCCATAGTGCAAAGCGTAATATCCGAGCCGATCTTATCCGACAGTGCACTTACACAATAGCTGGGCAGCATAACTTCATACCCGACCGGCCCGACCTGCACCAGAGCGCTCTCGCCGTCGAGTTTGACAAGTTTTCCTTCGACTCTTGCTATCATATAGCCTCGTCAATACCGGCCCGCCAAACCGGACGTGGTAATCTCATGTCTATTTAGCATCCGGTTCCACCTGGGGTTCTTTATAAATAATGAAAGTAACAGCAATACGTAGAATCATCAAGCGAAAATATCTATATTTTCTGTGACAGCCGCGGCGACCTGTCCGCAAATGATTGAAATCTGCAATCTGAAATTTGGAATTGTCTCTACACAAAACCCACTCACCAATCCACCAATTGGTCAATAATAATTTAGGAAATCCGCCAGAAAAAGAATATTCGGCAAATTAGCCGTCAGCCGCAGTCTGTTAGTATCATTGCCCGCCCACTGAAGCAACCACAAAGTAATCGGTACTAAATCGGCAGTGTCCAGTCGGCCCACCTGAGATAGATATCTTGCCCCTGCTTTTCAAGTTCTTGCGCCGAATCAATTATTGGCTTCATTTTCTTATCCGCTGTAACCAAAACCAACCCATATTGGACAGCTACGCTCGCTATAAGTAAATCTCGTTCGTCTATCCCTAATTCCTTACCTGTAACCTTCTCAAAGAGATCTTCTGGAATCTTTTCCTTGTGCCGCTTACCTTTTGCCTTAGTTGCATGCTTCTTCCATAGCTCTGCCCAAATGAGAGAATACGGCTCAACAGTATTGTCATCAATCCCACGATGGAGCGGGTATGATCGAAAGAATTTCCTCAATTCATCTTTCAGCTCATCTGACAGGTTAGCCCCTGCCTTTGCTATTCCGAACTCAATTTCAGCGATTGCGATCACAGGAAGCATTACGCGCTCGTCGCTATCAAGTCTTGACAAATGCCTCTTCACATTGTTGTACTGTGGACATTGAGGTTTGAATATATAAGAAATAATATTCGTGTCCAAAAGATAACCGTTGATCCTTCGCATTCACTCTACCTCTTCAAGGATTTGGACAAGCATTGGGTCTGTAATCCGCGGCACTCGATTCAGGAGGTTTTCTGCGGTACATCGCCTAAAGTCTGGTGATATATACATCAACAAAGGTATACAGGCAGTGAATGATTCCGGAATGTATTCCTTAAACTCGAAGGGCACAGGACGGGATTCGTCCCTAAAGTAATCTAACAATTCTCGTTCCAATCGAGGTGGCAAGTTATAACCTTTTAGTATTAGTGCGTCAATTTGCAAAAGAATATCTCCAAGGATTGTATCATTGGTCAAGACTCCCCCTTCGACTTTCGCCATATACTGATAAACAAGTCGGGCGATGCTTTCTTTGTCGTAAGGAGACAATTCGGGGACTGGAATGTTTTTGATAGTTTTTACCAGATTATGTTTACCTCGTTCGTGGGCCGCAACAAAAGCATTCGCCAAAGGGCTATTAAGAATCGCAGCTAAATATTCAAGTGAAACGTTTTCTTTATTAGGCCATAAAGCGACAAAATTTTTTGATGAAATGTTTTCTTCCTTGTCTATAAATGCGGCATATCTCCATGGCCCACGTGATGTGCGATGCGCATTAACAAAAACCTTAGGTTTTTCCCACGGATAGCGCAGAATATCGGTCCATTTGAGCTTCCCTTTTTCTAATCCCAAATATCCTGCAAAAGGAGGTAAAAAGACTTCCGTCTTCTGCTCCGCCAAGCAATATCCTTTTTTAAAACCAGGCCGTTTATTTTCTGAATAGGATATCTTTTGGGTTTTTTTGCTCTCCGGGTCTGGATAACCCAACTCAATCCCACGATGGATTGTTGCAATATCTCTCAATTTAGAGAAATGGGATAATCGTTCCCATATATTTCTTAAAGGGTAGACGGCTATGGTATCCTCTGTTTGAGGAGGCGTTTTTTGCTCTTGAGCCTGCCATGTATAGGTATAAGTATCAAGAAACCGTTGCCGGTCGCTCTCCTTAACAAAAGTAAATGTAGTTTTAGACTTATCATGCTCAACAGGGCTTTTAGCAATTAAAAGAGCGGTCTCGTGTTGTGAGATGTGGAAAACCCTATCCGGTAAAGAAACAAGGTCAAATTCCGCGAACCGCTCGAATAGCCTTTTTCTAATGTGGCGATAGTCACGACCATCCAAAAATTTTTGCGGTAGAACAAATCCCAGCATGCAGTCTTGGTGAATATTTTCGAGTATTCGATTAAGCAATTCTATTGGCTTGTAGGAATTTCTAACATTTTCATAAGAGGCATAATCTTCCGCCTTAAACTTTTCAAATGGAGGATTACAAAGAACGACTCTAGCTCTTTTGAGGTCGGATATAAATTGTGGGGAAGTGAAAACATCGTCGTTGTGTAATCTCCAGTCATTATGATTTGGCAAATCAGCTAGCATTAAACAAAGTCTACTTACTTCTACTGCAAACGGATCTTTTTCATACCCGCATAGGACCTTGACAAAATAATCATGGCGTTCCGACGGTGTCATTGTATCAGGCAATAAGCCTCGCAGTTTCTCTAATGCAGCGAGCAAAAAAATGCCATGGCCCGAACAAGGCTCTACTATCCGCAGTTGGTTCGTGGGAATATCTTCTATAGGTAATTTATGTACAATATAACGAGCTATGTTATATGGTGTACTATGGATGCCCAGACTCTCACGTGTTTCAGGCTTAACCAGTGTGTTCTCGTAGATATAAGCTAATACTTCAACAGAAAGATTAGAAAAATCAAATTCGCTCCAAATCTTTGAAAACACAAGTTCTTGCGTATCACGGTCTTCTATAATCGATAGTTGTTGTTCTCCGTAAATTTCCCCAACCATTTTTAACAATTTCTCCCTATCCGATACACCCGACATGGAATCAAAGTTTAGCTCTTTTCGATCATGAAGAACCTTTCCCGCGAGAACTTGGAAAACAAGACGAAAAAGTTTACCTGTATCTGGCACCCGCCCAGTCTTATTCTCATAAACGCTTCTGGACTCGCTTAGCGTATCAGGTATGAGTCTATCCAGTTTTTTCCTAATATGTGATTCGAGAGCAGGTATTAGACCCAGGTCGAAAAAGTCCAGTTGTCTCGGTCCTAGCTCAAAAGGGATGTTCTTTGCTCTAAGTATCTCTTCTGCGTCTAATTCTTGCTTATATTTCCCGAACAGTACCCCTATATCCTTTTGCGCAACCTCATCGCGTTTTTCCGTTGATGCTACATCCCTGCCAACTTTCCACACCGATATGCGATCTTGTCCCACCTCGAATGCGATCGGTGCTCCCAAGGCACGGACATCTGTCACCAACCCTCTTCCTGATTTCCCATTCGAAACAACTACCGCTAAACAGGCACTGTTGTACGAAAAAGGCCTACGACCAAAAGCCGCTAACGGGACGCATCTTTCCGGAGTTCCCTGCACAAACCAGTCCTTAAAGCTGTAATCATGCAATAGGTATTCCGGCTGATACCCAATCGCACCAATCTCAGAAACTACTCTCGTAAAAATCCTTTGTTGTTCCGAGTTCGTAAAAATTGCCTCCATATATTTTCCTCTCACGCCAACTTCTTACACCCCAACAAACATACACTAGCCAAGATCCTCAAAGAATCCAACAACACATAACTATTTTGAACTTATTCTTTCATGATAACCAAATCCCCAATTTCCGTCAACAAAAGAAATTCCGCAAGGTAGTTTCGTCGCTCGTATTTCGCAGCTCGTCGCTCGCCCCTCGCATCCAGTATCCGCCATTGGGCGTCCTGTGGAGAGTATCAAGTATCCGCCATTGGGTGTCCTCCTTGGGAGTCCTGCCGAAAGGCATCCTACGGATTACGGACTGTGGAGAGCATCGAGACATTTTTCAACGAATTTGCGCAGCACATTGCCGCTGCTATAGCATCGGCCACATCGCTCGGCTCAGGTAACTCGGGTAAAGACAAAATAGTCTGAATAGTCCTCTGGATTTGTCCCTTCGACGCCCTGCCGTTGCCGGTAATTGATTTTTTTATACGCGTCGCACTAAAGCTCCTGACCTCAATTGCCGCCTCGGCGCATTTTTGCAGAATAACCCCCCTTGCGTGTCCCATCAGTATCGCGGTCCTTGGATGCGCATAATGGGCGTACAATTCTTCCACTGCCACAACGTCAGGCCTGAAACTTTTCAGAAGCGACTCCGTATCCTCGGCTATTCTGTTGAGCTTTTCCTGTATTGCCGAGCCGCCGGCCGTGCGAATAACACCTGCTTCAATCAACTTCTCCTTATCCCGGCCTATCTCTAAACAAGCATATCCGCAGACCTGCAAACCCGGATCGATGCCGAGTATTTTCACTTCCCGTACCATTTTGCAAACTTATTGATTATTATATTTTTATATTTTTCAGCATCTTCTTTCCTGCCGCGCTTTTTAAGGTCTTTGTAGCGTTTTAGAAAGCCGTCCAAGTCTTCCAGAAAGCTGCCGTCCGGCCTATCTTCTATCATAACAGCAGATGTACTTAGATACCCACGAATCGCATCCGACAGTTCAAAGTCCTTGTTTTCCCTTGCTAATGACCGAATTTCAACGAATATGTTGAATTTATCGAGTACTTCATCCAACATTTCTTCATCAGTTTCACCGGTTTGCGGATATTCGTCCTTTACAATACCCAGAACATCTCCGCCCAGCCGGTCAAATAGAACGTCGGCCAAGTTAAGGGTCCCCATGGTTGTGTTGCTATCTTCAAGCAGTTTCTGCGTCAGTCGAACAAGTTCAAACAAAACCGACAGTGCAACAGAGGTATTTAAATCATCATTCATTGCCGTTTCAAATTTTTCCCTCATTTTCTTCAGCTGCTCTACCACTTCTTTATCAGTTTGGCCTTTGCCCGCTGCAGGCATTCTTTTTCGCACTGCTTTAACCGTTTCGGTTATTTTTTGGTAACCGCTCTGCGCTGCAAACAGGGCAGCGTCTGAAAAATCCAGCGGACTTCTGTAATGGCTGTTCAAAATCAACTGCCTTACGGCCAGTGGGTCATAGCTCCTGGTCAATCTTTCGTGTGCACCCGAAAAAGCCTGTTTTAGAGTAATAAAATTATCTAAACTCTTACCCATCTTCTGACCATCGATGGTGGTCATATTATGGTGTATCCAAAATCGAACGAACTGCACGCCATTGGCCGCCTCCGACTGGGCGATTTCGCACTCGTGATGCGGGAACTGGTTTTCCAACCCCCCGCCATGGATGTCGATTGTCTTGCCCAGATATTTCATACTCATCACCGAGCATTCCAGATGCCAGCCCGGGAACCCGGCCCCCCACGGACTGGGCCATTGCATAATATGGTTCGGCTCAGCCTTTTTCCAAAGGGCAAAGTCCACCGGCTTTCTTTTCTCCGGCGAAACCTCTACGCGGGCACCAGCCAGCATCTCATCGACATTTCGCCTCGAAAGTTTCCCATAATCATCGAATTTAGACACATCGAAATACACCGAGCCGTTGACCTCATAAGCATAGCCTTTTTCCAGAAGTGTCTTTACCAGCTCTATCTGCTCAACGATGTGGCCGCTGGCCCGCGGACTTATATCCGGCCGAACGCAATTTAATCGGTCCATATCCTCAAAGTAGCTGCGTGTATAGTACTCCGCCAACGCCATCGGATGCTTCCTTTCTTTTCTCGCCGCCACAATGAGCTTATCTTCACCTTCATCAGCATCGTCTGTCAAATGACCCACATCGGTTATGTTCTGCACATAAGTAACGCTATATCCCAGGTAGCAAAGGTATCGAACCAGGACATCAAAGCTCACATAACTTTTCGCATGTCCCAAATGTGGGTGCCCGTATACGGTCGGCCCACAGACATATATCCCAACCCTGCCTTCCTTCAATGGCTTGAATTCCTCTTTTCTTCTTGTCAAGCTGTTATAAAGCTTCAATCCCATACATCCCTTTCGACACCGATTGACACTGTTTTCTATCAGACACAAGTATACTATGAAAAAAGGAGCTATCCGTATCGGTTAGAATACGGGCTCGTTTACGGCCCAATAATATCAGTGGTCGTAATAAAACGCCACAATAACCTTTATTACAGGCGGCTTCAAAATGAAAAGTATATCGGATTTGGTTCCGGCCGCAAGGTTGAATTAGAGGAATAGTTGCTTAGGGTATCAGGAGAACAGGAAATCAAGGGATCAGGAGAACAGGATATCAGGTGACCAGAGGCGGGGAAGAATTAGCGGAGAGCGTTTTTAGAGGGTTCTTTTGTATTTTCGTTTCAAGAGTGCAATTGCTGTTGCTGCTATCGCTTCGCCGGCTCCTATATCGCCGAGGCCTTCGTTTGTCTTTGCCTTGACGTTCACGGCGGTAAAATCGATGCCAAGGAGACTTGCGATGCAGCGTTTTATCTGAGGCTTTACCGGCTCAAGCCGCGGCTCCTCGGCGTGTATTATTAAATCAATATTGATGATTTGCCAGCGTTTTTCTTCAAGCTGCTCCTTTACAATAACCAAAAGCTCCTTGCTGTCTGCGTCTTTGAACCGCGGCTCCGTATCGGGAAACAACGTCCCTATGTCACCCATCCCGCTTGCCCCGAGGAGAGCATCGATGACAGCATGTAATCCAACATCACCATCGCTGTGGCCACCCAAGCCATCTGCATCGGGCATGTATACTCCGCCGAGCATCAGCTTCCTGCCTTCAACTACGCTGTGGATGTCGGTACCGATTCCCGTTCGATATTCGTGGTTGTGCTCTTCAATCACAATAGTCCCTTTGTGCTGGGGACATCCGTCCCAACGATTCTGACCGCTATGGCAAGTGCCTTACCCAATCCCTTGAAAATCGCCTCAGCTATGTGATGGCTGTTCGTGCCGTATGGCACGTTTATATGTAGATTAAACTTGCCGTTATTCGAGAAGCTGCGCAGCATCTCCTGCAGGCACTCGACATCAAAATCGCCGATTTTATCTGTTCGATAGTCAACGTTATACACACAGCTCGGTCTGCCGGACAAATCAATCGAGACGTTGGCCAAGGTCTCTTCCATCGGCACAGAACTATGCCCGTATCTGCTAATCCCTCTTTTATCCCCAAGGGCTTTGAGCAAACATTCGCCGAGGCATATTGCAATATCTTCAACCGTATGGTGCACATCGACATTCAAATCGCCCTTAGCGCGGAGCACCAGATCGATTTTGCCGTGCTTGCTCAGGTGCGAGAGCATGTGGTCTAAAAAACCGATGCCGGTATCAATCTCATATTTGCCGGCACCATCCAGATTAAGCTCAACTGTAACGTCAGTTTCTTTTGTTTGTCTATGAATCTTGGCGGTTCTCTCTGCCATAAGAAGCCTCTTTACCTGCTAAGATTTCTTTCAAAGCCGAAATGAGTTTATCGTTTTCTTCACTCGTGCCAACGGTTATCCTCAATTTATCGCTAAGCCCGGATAAGTCAAAGTATCTGACATAAATATTGCGCTGTACCAATTTATCATAAATAACGCTGGCTTTGCAGTTTTTGCTTTTTGCAAGCACAAAATTCGCGTAGCTTCTCGGAACTTCGAACTTCAAAGCTCGAAGCTGCTCGGTCAAGCTTTCGCGGTCTTTCTTTAGTTTTTCGACATTTTCCTCGAAATATCTTCGGTCTTTTATCGCTGCGGCAGCGACGGCAATAGCAACCGCATCGACATTGTAGGAGTCCTTGACTTTTATCAGGCCGGCTAACAAAGGCGGCTGGGCAATCGCATATCCGAAACGCATCCCTGCAAGCGAATACCCTTTGCTCATCGACCGAAGTATAATCACATTGTCAAAATCCTTAACCAAGCTTACGCAATTCTCTTCTGCAAAATCTACATAGGCCTCATCAATCAGTAATACGCCGCTCAATTCATCGGCCAACGACGCCATTTCATCAACACCTATAAAAGTCCCGCTCGGTGCGTTAGGATTACAAACAATAGTCAAAGCCGCGCCGGCCCCGGCCAATTTGGGCGGCAGATTGAATTCACTATCAAACGGAACTTCAATTGCCCTGCAATTTTGCAGATTGGCCAGTACCGGATAAAGTGAATACGTGGGAACAGGATATGCAACTGGTCGATTCTCATCACAAAATGCACGCAAAGCTATAGTCAGCAACTCGTCTCCACCGTTACAGCACATAATATAGTCAGCCGAGACGCCGTGAACTTCCGCTGCTGCCTGCTGGAATTCATTCCCTGTCGGGTCGGGGTATCGGCGAAGCTGTTCGGCATTTATCTGACCCAGCACCTTTAATACCTGCGGCGAGGGCGGGTAAGAATTTTCGTTGGTGTTTAACTTTACAAGGTCTGTTTGAGATGGCTGAAAACCCGGCTCATAACCTTTGGCCTTCTCAATATTTTGGCGAAAATATCCCATTATCCACTCCAACAATGTCATTCCTGCCCCGCATCCTGGTGCTGGGTAAACTCCAGCAGGAATCCATTTTTTCTTTTTGAGATTATACGGATATTCCCACAGAAACGAAAGCCCAATTTTGCGATTATCCGTACAGTTTATCCTTGAACGAAGTGAATGAATGATAACTAACCCGGATATCTCACGGCATTTTGCCAGTTTCCAGATTACCAGATTAACTATTGGTGGCCTGTGATAATTGCAGAACACGCTGCCAGTGTTTGAAAGATAAGGGCTTAGCAGGATCAGCAGAAATTTCAGCAGAAATTAGAGGCAAGTCCAGTGTTTGCAAGCAGATACCACAGTTTTTCACCTATGACGGGGCACAAGGAGCCATTCTAATAGTGCGGTTTTTAGGCCAAAATCGGCATTTTGCTAAAAGTTCTTACTACCTTCCAAAAAAATTTAAAAATTTGTAAAAAAATTTCGATTTTTTTCTTGACATTGCTGCCATTCCCAGTATAATGAGCATTTAGTGTAGTATTGTGCTGAATAGTTTACAGTTAGACAGCCCAGGAGCAAACCAAAGGGCAAATATGGATTAACAGAAAAAGGAGGACAAGATGAGAGATGTAGGTATCATCACAAAGGCGGGAGGGAAGGTTATCATTATTTTGATTAGCGTGTTGGGCTTGTTCAGTGTCCCCTTATATGCAGTACCGGTGACACTAATGGTCGAAGTTGAGACCACCACGGGAAATCCTCATTCGCTTTGGGGCCATGCACCTATATTCGCCGATATCGATTGGGATGCGGTTTACGCCAACCCGGATAAGACTTATACTTGGTACATGGAGGAACCACGCATCATCAGAGCCAACAATAATCCCGACATAACATTGGCAACGATTTTGGGAATTAGTTTTTCTGTTAAAGCTGACCCCATTATTGAGCTGGCGTTTGCTGTTGCAGCCGGTGACTACGAGACATACTTTTCCTTCACTACAGACGTGCTCGATTTTGCCCCAATGACAAATCCTGATGCGCGTGCCTATGCCAGTGTAACCCCCAATCAAGGCGACACCGTTAACGGCTGTTACGAACATGGAACTAAGGCTTACAGTGCCATCTACAACGGCTCTGAAGTATTCGGCAATTTTGTAGATACTCCCGCCACCTGGCCCATCTCCTACGAAGACAGCGGATGGCAACAAATACAAGGAACCGTCTCAAGTATCCAGTCGGAATGGTGGTTTACTCTCAGCGCTAATGGGCTGGCAAGTGGAAACTCGTCCTTTGAAGTAGTGCCTGAACCTGCTACGATTGTACTGTTAGGCATAGGCGGATTGGTGCTTTGTAGCCGACGCAAAAGAAAATAATCTTGTATTCCCCTGGACTTATAACGGCTGTGAGAGTTCGAGCTCACAGCCGTTTTCTTATCAGCTTAGAGGAATGAATTCGGCTGTTGTCCCTACCGAAAATCCCGTACTTGTTTAATGGGCAAAGCTCCCTACTGTGGACAAAGTCGAGGTAAAGGTTGGGAAAGAACTCGGAAGAAACCGGCTGTGGTCTCAAGTGCTTGTTGCCGTTGAGTCTATCAAGATTACCGCCCACACGAGCGATGGGAAAGTCTTCGGTGCCCATTTCCTACATAACGTTGGGGGGTAGGTTTAGAAGACGTGTAACTATCGGGCCGTAGACGAGCCCCCAGAAAATCCGAATCGGCCACGCCAGGACGAACCCAAGCACCAAGAAGAAAAATGCGGAGTGTTTCTTCCCTTGTTTGCCATCCTTCCAAAGCAACTCCTCATCAATGAACAGAAGCGGTAGGGCAATAAAGCTGCTATAGACAAGCGTGTAGTAGCCGATTAGAGTTGGCGTCAGGAGGAACCAAGGGGACAGAATCGTGGCCATAAGGGCACCCATAAAGACGCCCTCCATAAGACTCTTTCCGCCTGCCACGAAGAACATTTCGCGAAAGGAGAGCCGCAACTTCCTGATTAGGACATACGAGACAATAGCAATGGTGATGTAGTCGCCTTGCGCAAGGATGAAAGAGGCGAAGGTCTCCTGGTGTACGCCGCCAATGCCTTGACCGTTGACCGTTAGACCCATTTCGTAGACCATGCCAAAGAGCCAATTGAGGAAGATGTAAGCAGCGGGCGCCAGGCGCCTCGGGATGGCGATTCTTTTTCTCAGGTCGTACCTCTGATTGGCCCAGAGGCCGGCAATGATGAGGGCGTAGAGGATGTATTCGGAGAACCAGAACGGCGAGGATACCTCGGACCTGTTGAAGGTGTTTAGAATCAGAAAGATTAGGCCGAGGCCTATCCATATCTTAACATTCCACAGACCGTGGCCGTATAACGTTCTCTTTTCCATTATCTCTTGGATACGTTGGCACCGTGAGCAGAAAACTGCCCTTTACGTTGTGCCCAGTGCAGTCCGAGATTCACCGCCGGCAGCAGTCCGAACACGAACAGAGCTGCCTTGTGAATCGCGTTCAGGCCCTCAGGATTAAGCCGAGATTTCCCATAAACAAATGTATATCCCTGCTCATCTATCCCGATACATCGGGACTAAGCCTCTTTTCTGATAGAATATCAAGTCCATCTAAAAATTCAATCTTTTTCCGGCTGCTTCTCGAAGGTTTATCGTCCAGAATTCGAATATCCGCGATTGACATCGGTCCGCAGTTTGCATATTCTACTCATTAATATTAACAGTTATGCAGTCTGTATAAGCCGGAATGGCCGGAAAGGACGAAAGGACGTAATTCGTTGAAACGCGAGAGCGCAAACATTACCCAAAATTGAAAACTACCCGAGAGTTGTGGAGAAAGAGTTATGCTGCTTAAGGAAACGCCATTCGGGACTGTCCCCTATTAGTCTATTATTTTTAGATGTGGACGGCACCTTGAGGCTGAAAGACAGCAACAATGATGGTACAACCAACATAGATATCGGTGCCCAAGAATTTTAGGCGAATAGAGGGGCCTTTCGGAATTAGAGAAATTAGTATACGTAGATGTGAAATTCCAGATAATCGAAATTTTGTTGAAAGCCTGAGAAAGGAACAACAATATGTCAGCAGAAGTTCTCAAAATCGCAATTCCCGCCATTCTGGTTTTGGCTGTAGTCCTTGTGGCCGGCTACTACATCACTCGGTTTATGCGGGGCAGCATAAAGATTACACTTGCTAAGAACTCATTCAATGAAGGAGAGCAAATTACGGGTTCTTTTGAATTGACCACACGGAAGGAAATTGACGGAAACAGACTCTATGTTATGTTAGTAGGCAAAGAGGTGACCAAAGAACGCCGAGGAGATAAGACCAGGACACACACGAGAGAAATATACAGGGATGAACTGACGATAGAAGAGGCGAAAACCTTTTCAGCAGGCCAAACGATGAATTATGATTTCCAACTCGCCACGCCGTCATCCGCTGGACCTGATTTTCTCAGTTCTCCTTTGGGCAAAACGCTAAAAGTTGGTATGGAACTGCTTGGCGGCAGGAGGAGCTACCTACGGTGGATAGTGGAAGTTAGGTTGGATGCTAAAGGCGTGGATTTGGCTTCGCGCAAGAAGATAACCATCAACATGTCCAAAATCGTCTAAGACTATCAAGTGGTACGCCCCAACTTTTTACAATGACAACAGGCAAAAGAAAACTTTAGTGTCTATTGCCGGACGCCCTGGACCGCAAGTATCCCAACGCTCCGGCGGACAAATCCGTGTAATCTGCGAAATATGCGTCTAATTTCTTTTGTGCCTTTGTGCCTTCATTTCCTACATAACGTTGCGGGGTAGGTTTAGAAGACGTGTGACTATCGGGCCATAGACGAGCCCCCAGAAAATCCGAATCGGCCACGATTCCCTATGCCACTGTTTCACCGTTCAACCATCCGATTGAGATTATACGGATATTCGGTCAGAAGTAAAAGAGAAGATTTTGTGGATTTTGCAATGCTTGCTTTGAGCTGGCTCGGAAATGATTTTGTGGATTTGAAGATACTTGCAGCAGATTGGCTCGAATGCAATTTTGCTCTTCAAGAGGATTGCTGGTAAAAAAACGCAGAAGATAGATAGTCTCGAACTTAGATTGATGACTTGCGATTGAGAACAGAGATTACTTTGCTTCGGAAGCCAGATCCTTCGCTGGCGCTCAGGATGACAGTGATGAGATGGATTCCTGCCCCCTGCCTGAGACTTGCAGGTGCAGGCGAAACAAATTCGAAGGTTCGAAATTCGAATGTTTAAAATGTGTCAACTGGTACATAGGTAACACTCTATGCCGACGACATAGGTAACACTTTTCAGGGTTTATAATCGCTTATCTGTGCAGCTGCACAGATAAGCGGCTGGCTTTTCACAGGGGCTATCCGCCATTTTTTGTGGTCTATCCGGCCCAGTAAACAATCACAATACCACAATAGACTTATATCTTCATCGATCTGCTCAATACCAACATATTCACCGCCCAGGCTTTCGGTTGTAAATAATCGTTTGCCAAGATATTGGATATCACCATGACCTCTAACCCGTCTGACTTGCATATGATCAGGGTAATTTACTTGCGGCAGACATGACGGGAAAACTCTTTTTGAGCTGCTGTAACAATCCGATGGAGTACGCATCTCTAATGCTTCATGAGGACGATGGTTGTTATACTCG
>JAUXAB010000093.1 GCA_030615025.1 Phycisphaerae bacterium
GAAGGCGACGACACAGCAAATCCGCAAGGGAAAATTCTCACTGTTCTACAGACCCGCCCTTAGTTTTAAGTATTTCACCCTTGATTATTTCAAGGAGAGGATTGTCTGTCCCGAGGATTAGTCTGGTTTTTTCTCCGCCTATATGCTGCTCGTAAAGTTCGAGGATTTTCCAAAATCTGTAGAAGTCGGGATCTACCCCAAAACCTTCTGCATAAATCTGCGTTGCCTTGGCATCGGCAGCTCCTTCAATCTCTTTTACAGTTTTGTACGCCTCAGACAAAATCGTTTTCACATCTCTCTCCTTGTCTCCCATAATCTTCTCGAATTCTCCCTCCCCCTCCGAAGTATGTTTCTTAGCAATCCTCATTCTCTCCTCTATCATTCTGTCTTCCACTTTTGTTTTAACGTCCTGTACGTAGGTAAGGCCCTTGATTAGAACACCGGAGCTGTGTATTCTTATACCGTATTTTTCGCAGTCCTTTCCGGAAACTTCTGTTATTTCAGCCACAATTTTTGGTCGCCCTTCTGTTACCTGGCTTACTTTGGTTGTTTCGCGGAGCTCCTCTTCGGCCACCCTCATCTCGCGGTTATCTGTCCTGACTATCTCGATAAGGTCTCTTTTCGTGATAGAGTTTCTTGTGCTTGAGTTAATGATATCGTCGAGCCGTGCATGGGCCTCTCCTTCTGTGCCGACCACCTCGAGGAATTGCAGTGGGTCTTCGATGTACCACCTTGCGGTAGTATCGACCCAGATATATTTCTTGTCTTTTGTCGGGATTTGTTCAGGGTCGCCATTCCACCTTAACAGTCTTCTCTCAAATTTCCGTACGCTCTGTATGAAAGGTACTTTGAGTCTCAGTCCCGCGCCTTCGGCAACGGCGATTCCCTCTTTGGTGTATTTGTCCTTCAGTCTTGCCAGGGTCTCCTGCGTTCTTCGGCCTTCTATCGGGTTAATGATTACTCTTACAGGCCTTCCGAACTGAGTTACGACTGCTTGCTGGGCCTCATCTACTGTATACATCGATGAAGACAGCAGGATGGCAAGGACTACAAGAAGCACTATTGTGATGATGCGAGCCATTTTTCTATTTCCTCTCTTTCAGTTTGTCTTGTTTTTTTGAAATCGTTCATTGGGTTTTTCATTTCTGACCTTCAAGGTCGAGCTTCATCAAGATTCCGCCTTCAGCGCCACTTTGTTCAATAATCCATTTTTCGGGTATCTGAGGCAGGAGTTTTGACATTGTCTCCAGATACATTCTCTGCTTTGTTATGTCCGGCGCTTTTTTATATTCGGCGTATATTTTCTTAAATTTGTCAACATCGCCCTTTGCTTTGTTGACTCTCTCGGCGGCATAACCTTTGGCGGACTCGATAAGCTTTTTCGCCTCGCCTCCGGTTTTCGGAATTGCCTCGTTGTACCCCTTCATTGCTTCGTTGATTTTCTGCTCCTTCTCCTGCAGGGCCTTGTTTACTTCGTTAAAGGCAGGCCTTACTCTCTGAGGAGGGTTGGACGATTGGAGTTTGATCGTAACGATATGAATTCCGGTCTCATACTCATCGAGCAGCTCCTGCAACAATTTCTTGGCGTCACTTTCATATTCTATTCTTCCGATGGTTATGGCCTCGTCCACACTGCCGTTCCCTATAAGCTGCCTCATCATTGCCTGGCTTGCGTCCCTTATTGCCTGTTTGGGCTTTCTCACATTGAACAAATAGTTCCTGGCGTCCTTTATTTTGTACTGAACGATCCATTCGACGTCGGTTATATTCAGGTCTCCGGTCAGCATTACGTATTCGCCTTTTAGTATCTCTTTGGCCATTTCCACCAGCTGGCGAGCTCCGCTTCTTGAGGCCCTTTCACCACTTTCTACTATCAATCTGATTAAATCTTCAGTGCGCGATCTCCCGGCGTCTATTTCTTCGACACCGAGATATTGCGAATCCACGCCGGCTTTGAGTGTTCTAAAGCCGAATTCCTCCTTTTGCACCTTTTTGACCGGAACGCTGATAGCCGTTTCGATCCAAAAAGGCAGCATCAGGTGTATGCCCGGCTCGGTTGTTCGGCTGTATTCTCCGAATCTTTTTACCACGCCGGCAGAATCAGTGGGTACGGTGTAAATCGCTGTCTTAAGTCCGATGGCTGCTACCACAACTAAAACCGCTATCATGATCCATCTCGATGTTCTTGGTGTGTAACTTATCTTTATGTTGCGCGTTTGATGTCCCATTACAGCTTCTATGAAATCCCTAATTTCCATAATTAGCCCTGCCACAAAAAAGGTTACTAAACGGTCTGCAAGGAGTATCTTTCTCCCAAACATTTACAGATCATAATATCTAACACTTGGATCACCACAATACCGAATAGTTTCTGACTGTCAAGCATAATTTTTTTATAATACCGAGGCCGACGGCATTTACTGCTATGACCTGAGAGAAACTGGTAGAAAGTAAGAGCTTATCCGAATAACCGGGTCGTTATGAGGCCGAGCGAAAAGTTCGAGGCCAAGGCGGCAGGCCAAAAATGCTCGCCAGAAGTGGTTTTCTCCACGTTGAGAACGTTTTTGGCCGACAACGCAGGCATCGGGCTTTGCAGCCGGCCGCAATAGAGCGGGTTATTGGGATAGGCTCTTAGTAGATGAAAGGGGTTTGAGATGAATGAGAACAATTTAACCAGGCGACAATTTATAGCTGCAGCATCGGCAGGCTCTCTCGCTGCGGCTGCTTCAAGGACAATTCCGGCGTATGGAAATATAAGCAAAAAAGCAGGTAAACTGGCAATTCTTGGTGGTCAGCCGGTTAGAACCAAACGCTGGCCTTCCTGGCCGGTCTGGGATAGATCGGCCGAAAAATCTGTTCTATCCATACTCCGCAGTGGAAATTGGTTCAGAGGGAGAGGAAAAACCGTCTCAGAATTTGAAGAAAAGTATGCTAAGTTAATGGGTGTAAAGCGGTGTGTTTGCACGGTAAATGGTACCAATGCTCTCCTAACCGCTCTGCATGTACTTGATATAGGGGTCGGCGACGAGGTTATTGTCTCTCCTTATACGTTTATTGCCACGTATAATGTGGTTATCGGTTCCTGCGCCCTGCCGGTTTTTGCCGACACCGACCCCGAAACATTCCAGATAAATCCGGACAAGATAGAAGAAAGAATCAACAAAAATACCAAAGCGATTATGCCGGTGCACATTCTCGGACTGCCGGCAAATATGGATAAAATTAATGCCATTGCCAGAAAGCACAACCTAAAAGTCATAGAAGATGCCTGCCAGGCATGGATGGCGGAATGGAGAGGTAAAAAGTGCGGCACGCTCGGCGACCTTGGTTGTTTCAGTTTCCAGAACTCCAAGCACCTGCCCTGCGGTGAAGGAGGTGCCATCATTGGAAATGATGACGAAATAATGGACAGATGTTTCTCTTACCACAACTGCGGCAGACCTTATGGCAGTGTCAAAAGGACCAGCGGTTACCCCATCATCGGAACAAACCGTAGAATGACCGAATACCAGGCAGCTATCCTCCTTTCGCAGATAAAACGCCTCGAAAAGGATACCCAAATGCGTAACGAAAACGCCCATTATCTGACCTCAAAAATCAAAGACATCCCCGGGATTATCCCCCACAAATTATACGAAGGTGTAACCAGAGCAGCATATCATCTGTATCCGTTCCGGTATAAAAAAGAGCACTTTAATAACATCCCCAGGGGGAAATTTCTCTCTGCCCTGAGCGCGGAAGGTATTCCCTGTTCCGGAGGGTATGGCCCCCAATATAAAGATGGCCTAATTGAAGTTGCTTTGAATTCAAAGAATTTCAAGAGAAGCTTTTCAAAGAAGAGACTGAATAAGTACCGTGAGCAAAATCACTATCCTGATAACGACCAGCTCTGCAAAGAAGCAGTATGGCTCAGTCAAAGTATGCTTCTCGGAACCAAAAGGGACATGGATGACATAGCAGCCGCTACCTTGAAAATTTATGAGAACCGAAACAAGCTGGCGTAGTCAGAAAAATTATATGGCAATTTGAAAAGAATACTATTTGCTTTGTTTCATCTGATTAATGATGTTCAAGGCTTCCTTTATCATAATCTCTCCGGCCCCTTTTGCCAGATTGGTTCCTGAGCCCGGTTCATATCCGCCTTCTTCGTATGCCTGGCTGTGGCAGACATAGCCGATTGCGTCATTGCTTAGCGTAATAATAAAAAGGTTTTCCAATCCTGCTCCTTTCTTTATCTGGTAACCTACTTCAACCAAAATTTCTCCGGGCAGCCCCAAAATATAAATGTCACCAAGTCTTAAAACCTGGATCTCAGTCGTTACATAGTCTTTGGTTTTATCATCGTCTACAGTTCCATCTGGCGAAGGGGTCTTCTTTGTGGAAAATTTAATTTCCTTTTTAAGCGCCTTTAATGTGGCACTGCCGGTAGTAGTAACCAGCTGCAGTCTCTTAAGCGCTTCACCCCCCAGTGCTTTACCAATTTGCTGACGAGGCTTTATTCCTCTTCGGACAGGAACTGTGTCCCCCGCTAACCCGAGAGCAAAAAGACAAATTCCTCCCTCCATCTGTTCCACAACCTGCACGGCATACGCGGGATAATCGGCCGATATCGCGGTACTCAAGTACGGATATATACAAACAGGATGGCAGCCAAAATTGACAAGGGAGCCGACGATTCCACCGTTCATATCTTCCACTTTGAGCACGCAGACCTCCGCATCAATCGGCCCGAAATCCAGCCCTGTTTCCTCATCGGGAAAGGCAAATGTCACTTTCATACGACCTTCGGGGCCTGTCATTATTTTCTTTGTCGCCGTAACTTCCGCCGGAAGGGTAAATGCCATTTTCACGGAACCGTCGGCACTTCTTGGCCGGCGATTGTACAATATTTCAGGAATCTCACCTTTTGCCGCACCTATTTTTACTTCCCGCATATTCTTATGAGCAATAAGCACTGAACCTGCGATCTTCTTTGTGAGCATTTGAAGGTAAGCTCTGTCAATCTCGGAAGCAGGCATCCTGCCCTTTGACGGCACCTTCAAGCGGGCAAAAACTTCCGGCCCGGAATGAGTATGCGTGGCACAGATAAGAACATTCTGTTCGGGGATGCCTGTCTTTTCTTTAATAATTTCTCGTACCGGATTAGTAATTTCTTCCAGAGGCGTGTACAACAAGTCGGCCGAGACGATTGCCACGGTAGTGTTCCCATCATTAAGAACCATCGCTTTGGCATAGAGTTCGTCGAGTATATCATCACTCGGCTGACCTTTGGAGCCGATGAGTGGGATACCTAATGGAGGAGTGATATTCACCTTCGCGCACCCACCCTTGAGCGCGGCCTGACCCGCCGGGCAGAAGATATGGAGGATTAGCAAAACAACCAAAACTGACATATTCTGTAGAAAAGCTGCCCGAAATGTCATTGCGAGGCCCCCTTCGGCTGCGCTCAGGGTAAACTCCGCGACGTGGCAATCTCCGTCATCGCGTTTGAAATTGGGTTCGTTTGGGTTTGAATTGGGTTCGTTTTCATAAATTGCCCAATTTGATATATTTTCATAATCCTTTGTTATGTAAGACGTTACTTTCATTTTGGCCTTTTTGAAATTGGGTTCGTTTGGGTTCGTTTTGGGTTCGTTTTTCCCACGTTCACCAAGTGTCCTTTTTTCATAATCCTTTGTTAATACCTTATTTACGTTCATTTGACTTTTTCGGAAATTGGGTTCGTTTTGCATAAAAAGTCTGATTTGTAAAGAACTCTTTACAGTTGTAGAGGGTAAGTTAGTGAAGAGTGAGCTAAAGTGCCTAAAGTGAGCTAAAGTTGGATTCTCGATGCCCATGATTGGTAATTCCCCTAAGGTGCCTTATAGGCACGTAAATATTCGCTCCAAGACTCCGCCATAGGCGGATCTTCGACATTTACGAACGATGATTTTTGGCGTGCCCCGCACCAAATTCGCTTAGGCTCATGCCTAATTGGTGCGGGACGACTCGTGCGGTTCTCCGCTATATCCGGCGCCTACTGGCGGTTTACGTTTGTCTGCTGACAAACATACAGGTATTTTAACATAGTTTCAAACAAAAGTAAACAAAAAAATAAAAAAATTAGCCACTAAGACACAAAGGCACGAAGAAATATTTAATCGCGGATTACGCTGATTCACACCGATTTTGTTTTTGCCAGCCGATGCAGACTTGGCAGCGGCTTTCTCGATACAAGCATCTGCGAAGCCTGCGGCCAGAGAGGGCAACTTAGATGCAATTAGTTTGTCGAATTGCCCAAAATTAAGTGATAATCCAAGGATTAAAACGGTTGAGTACACCGTTTTGGAGCCAGATATTTGACTTAATTTTCACTTGAAAGAGCAATAATTTGATTGTATTTTAGGAGAGTACAACAGCGGCTGGGATTCCTTTGAATGACGAGAAGTTCGGGATTTTATACGGAAACCATATAAGAGACCTAATAAGAAGGAGAACCGGCCTAAGTCGTTTTCAAGGGATTACTTATGGACTTCAGGCAAAGGGGTGTTATACTGACACTCGGAGAGGTCAGGAGTTTTATACGGAAACCATATAAACATTGTTAGTCAAAATTTAAAAGGAGGTATATCATGACAGTTAATGAAAAAAGAAATTCAAAAAACGAAAAAGAATATGGATTGCTCATAAGGGCAAAGATTGAAAACAGGTTATTGTTAAGATCGAAGCCGAATGTTATCGGCTTGGATGTTGGCCTTAGATTAAAAGGTGGAAAGATTACAAAAGAAAGAGTAATAAAAGTATACGTCGCAAAAAAAATTGAAAAAAAATTCCTTTCTAAGAACGACATAATACCATCAGTTCTCGAAATAGAAGGGAAGAAAGTACCTGTAGACATTGAGGAAGGGAAAATCGATCGTCCCCATATATTCGATTTACGCGTTAGACCACTAATTGGTGGTCCAAGCATATCTCCACATAACAGATGGTACAACGGCACTCTTGGCGTTTGTGTGACATTGAATGATGATAATACTTATATGCTCAGCAATAACCATATTCTAGCGGATAGCAACCAACTTGGGATAGGCACCAACATTATTCAACCAAGCAGAGGGGATGGAGGTCATTCTGTAAATGACATTGTTGGTTCTTTAAGTGATTTTGTGCCATTAGATTTTGGAACAACCACAATAACAACACCATGGGGCTGGACATTTACTTTTCCAAATACAAATCATGTGGATGCAGCAATTGCAATGGTTAATGACGCTTTTAATGGTGCGAATAAAGAAATTCATTGGGTTGGATATCCAAAGTATATGCACGACGATACATCCTGGAATATTTTTAAGCGCATAAGTTTGATAGGGAGACGTGTTTGCAAAATGGGAAGAACAACACATTATACTCTTGGGACAATTATATCTGTTTCATCTGATAGATGGATTGGACCATATTCCACAGGACAAAATGCGTGGTTTGAAGATCAAATCAGAATTAAGGGACTATACGGAAGATTCTCTGCACCGGGAGATTCTGGCTCACTTGTTGTCGATGCTGAAACTAAAGAGCCAATAGGCCTTCTATTCTCTGGTGGAGGCAATTACACTAATGCGAATCCCATCAATAAAGTTATTAGTGAATTGAATATACCACAAATATGATGCTCTGGCTAACAATGGCATTAACTCGGACGGGAAAAGGCTGGCGCCTTTTCCCGCCGATTATGCCGAGCGTTACGCACGGTTCAACGGAATTCAATAGAATACACGAAGTTCCCTGCTGATTAGGGGAAAAAGCACACTTTACCAGAACAGTATGAATCGGCATTGGCTGTGAGTGGGACACATTTGCGAGATGGGTAGAGGGTTCCAGCATAGAATTATGCACCAAATGCGCAACTCAAAAGCAACCAGAATCTGTGAGATATTTTACCATGCTTTTAGTATGTAAACCAAGGCAATCGGTCAAACAGCCACAGAAAATGCCGGGTATTGGTGGAAAAAGCAATTGTATGATTAGCAAGTTGCAAACGAAGGTGGTAATATAGTGGTTCAAGAGCATTGTGATGAGGTGTGTGCGTTTTAGAAAAAACTTTTTTATATATGAAAGGAGCTGGAGATGAATAAGAACAATTTAACCAGACGGCAGCTTTTGGCAAGTGCATCGGTTGGCACTATCGCTGCCGTATCACGGAGCATGCCGGCCTATGGCAACATCAGCAAAAAAGCCGGCAAACTCGCAATCCTTGGTGGTAAACCTGTCAGAAGGAACAAGAGCTGGCCCCGCTGGCCGTACTGGGATGAAAATGTCGTGGACTCTGTAGTTAAGACCACAAAGAGCAGGATATGGTGTAGAATCCAGTCTAAGTCAGGTACGGTCCCCACGTTTGAAAAGAAGTTTGCCCGCCTGATGGGGACGAAGTTCTGCGTGGCCACCGGCTCCGGAACCCAGGCATTGCACACTTGCGTGGAAGCACTTGGAATTGGCGCCGGAGACGAAGTCATCACCTCGCCCTATACCGATCCTGGCACCATTGCATCCATTTTGGCTGCCAGAGCACTGCCGGTGCTGGCCGACTTGGATCGCCAATCCTATCAGCTCGACCCCGACGACGTGGAAAGAAGGATTACCGAAAACACCAGAGCGATTATGCCCGTGCATATGATGGGGCAAGCCTGCCACATGGAAAGAATGATGGCGATTGCCAAGAAGCATAATTTGAAAGTAATCGAAGATGCTGCGCAGGCACACCTTTCCAAATATCAAGGCAAGAAGTTAGGAACCATTGGCGATCTCGGGTGTTTCAGCTTTCAGGCCAGCAAGACAATTGCCTGCGGCGAAGGCGGCGCAATCATAGGAAACGATGAGGAGCTGATGGACAAATGTTATACCGTCCATAACCACGGTACATCGCGCCGGGGACGTACCGAAGTGGCCGGGCCGAAATACCGGATGAACGAGTTCGAAGCAGCCGTATTACTGGGCCAGTTGCCCGGCTTTGAAGAACGCTTCGCACGCCGCAATGAAAACGCTGCCCATCTGACCTCCAGGCTCAAAGATGTTCCAGGAATCTTCCCCCAAAAACTCTACGAAGGTACCACCAGCGGCTCTTTTTACATCTACGCCATGACGTATCGAAAAGAATACTTCAATGATGCCGATCGCAGCAAGTTTCTCAAGGCCCTCCGTGCCGAAGGTGTTAGTCTCAGCCCTTATATAGGGCAGGGATTACATAAGGAACCGTGGGTAGAGCACATATTGAATTCGAAGGTTTATCAGAAAATGTTTTCCAGAAAGAGACTGCAGAGATACCGCGAGGAGAATAGGTGTCCTAACTGCGATAAGGTTTGCCAGGAAATGGCCATGATTTGGGCTTCAGGTCCTCTGCTTGGAACCAGAGCGGATATGGATGACGTCGCCAATGCCATCCTCAAAGTCTATGAGAATAGAGACAAACTGGGCTCGGTATAATCGGCAAGAATCTTCCGCAATTAAAGACCTTTCATACCGGGTGTGATGGGAATAAATAGGCAAAGTTACCACAGATTAGACGGATTAAAAATTAGCCAGGTTGGGCATTTTCGGGCTGCTAACTGGCCGGAAACGGGTGTAATTTGAATTATTTTTTAATAGGCATTGAGGTCTTGTTATAATAGAGAGAGAAATTGGGCGTTGATATATTTCCAGGAATAGTCTCATACTTTGGAGGAAGATGAGATGAAATCGTCATTTATGGGGTTGGACAGTAATAGGGAGGTTAAAAAATGCGGAAACTCATTGCGATAAGCGTTTTAGTCGTGCTGCTCGGCATTACAGGGGCGGATGCAGGTATTGTTGAAATTGATTTGTTCGATTTGGGTTGCCAATTTGTGTACGATCTCAACTCCCAATATTGGACAACGGACTTCGACCTCGGGGTTACTTTCATAGAGATATCCAATGTATATATTGATTGGGCCGGGGAGATTACGGCTGGATTGGCTATAGATTATAGAAATCCTGACGAGACTTTTCCTCTCGAGGTAGGAATTTATGCTTATTTGAGTGGCTCTCCATTTACACGTAGTATTACAGTTTGGGGGGGCGAAACAACTTATCCTGCTCCGGAGTTATTTGACTGCCGGTCTGAAATTGAGTCAACGAACTGGTCCGATCTGCTCGATGGGCAAGGTACAATAACGATTGGTTCCGAGGGAGTGATTATGTTACATGGCATGTATGTCGAGCACGGTTCTGCTACTTTGGATAGAGCAACTTTGATAGTTGAAGGAGTTATTCCGGAGCCCGGTACCTTAGGCTTGCTTGGAATTGGTGTAATTATTTTGTCGGCTCGAGGTGAAAAAAATGACTGGGGGAACTAAGAATAAAGTGAAGAAGTTGCTTTGTACTGGGATCATTATATTAGCCATAGCGGGATGTGCGACAGAGGCGAGGGCAGAGCTTATCTTTGAAAACATTCCTGTTATAACAGAGCCAGAGCCCCAAATGCAACCCGATGTATGGGGAAATTATATAGTGTGGTTTAGTGAGGGAAATAAAGTTTATGATATAAGTCAAAGGAAGTTAGTTGAAATGCCTGGATTATATATGGTTAATTCCATATACGGTAATTATCCAGCCATATACGATAATAAGATAGCATGGGATAGATCAACAGGTTATTATGATATGGATTTACAACAAATGGTCTATCCTGAAGGGTTGTCTATAGGTAGGAGGCCAGACATAGACAATAATAAAATAGTATGGAGTGATGCAACAGGATATTATGACATAAACCTACAGCAAATGGTTTACCCTAAGGGACTGTCTATAGGTGGACAGCCGGATATTTTCGGGGATAAAATAGTTTGGTCTCGTTCAACTGGTTATTATGATATAGACTTGGAGCAAATGGTCTATCCTGAAGGATTGTCTATAGGTTCTGAACCTGAAATACACAATAATAAAATAGTATGGTCTCATTCAACAGGTTATTACGATATAGATTTGCAGCAGATGGTTCATCCTGAGGGGTTGTTTATACGTAGTGCTCCAGATATATTTGAGGATAACATAGTCTGGTTCCATGATTCAGTTCCTCTACCACCTTCGGGTATTCCTGTTATTTTTTTGTGGGACCCTGTAAATGGAACAAGACAAATAACCGAATCTGGAGGTGCATTGCACCCTAAAATATACAACGATATTGTTGTATGGGGGGACCTTAGGAATGGAAACTGGGATATCTACATGGCTGTAATCCCTGAACCATCTACTATGGTTTTGTTAGGAACAGGATTAGCTGGTTTATTATCTTGTACAAAGAGAAAACGTAATTATCATTAGAAGATATTCGGAAGTTAGATATCTTATATTACGAAGGTCGGGAGGTTAATATCATGAAGAGACGAATAATAATTGTAGCAGTGATAGTAGTAGGTGGGATTAATTTAGTTGGTTGCAATTCCTCTGAAAGAGCCAAACTGAGGGGTGAAAACGTACTAGGCTAGGTGTGAGTAGAGAAAAGCGAAAATTTGTAGGCATGCCAAATCTTTCCGCCGTTTATTGTACAAGATTAGGGTACAAATACGAAATAGTTGCGGATGGCATAAGGCTGCAATCGCTCAGATATCAATACGGGTGAGCAAGGCGCTCTATTCGCTGAGCTTGACAGCTGTGCCGTAAGCTAAAAGTTCAGCCGCACTGCCCACAACACTCGTAGTCATATAGCGAACATTGATTATTGCATCCGCCCCCATCTCGCCAGCTTGGGCGATCATCCTGTTAGTAGCCGTTGCCCGGGCCCTTCCCATCATCTCTGTGTATTCAGTCAATTCGCCGCCAAGTATCAACCTCACTATCGCGGATAGATCTTTGCCAAGCCAGATAGCAAATACCGTATGGCCCTGGATGAGACCGAGAACCTCCGTTATCTCTCGGCCGGGTAGTTCTGTGGAATTCAACAGCAGAACCTTGGAGTCGGACTCAGTAGGCAGTGGCGCCTCTGCTGATGTCTTGAATTTCCTTTGTTCGAGGGCCACTGTCACCAGGACCACAAGGATACCGCCCAGAAGGCCGAAAACCGCTATCCTGAGCCACCAGGGCAAGACCGGATCATCGGCAACGATCACGTACCATGGTATCCCGGCAAATACTGCAGTGAAAAGCCCCAGCACGAAGGCCAGCGAGCCAATATGTCGAAGTGTTTTCATAGCTCCTCCTTAAACCACTAAAATCCAAAATCTCAGATGACGATCAAGCATCACCTGCCGGAAAACCGCTGGCTCGGTTTTCCGGTCTGCGTGAATGCACTTGTTATAAGCCTTCTGAAAAAGCCTGTTTCCATCGTTTCTTTGGATTGTCAAATTTTACTTCTTCAGCATTGAATTCTTCTGGTTCGTACTTTTCCCCAAGCCATGAAACCATCTCTTCATATTCTTCATTGCTTGTATCCGAAAGGATTTCTAAGAGATGATAGTACCCTGGTACACCACCGCAATC
>JAUXAB010000007.1 GCA_030615025.1 Phycisphaerae bacterium
GAAAAACAACACCGTGCGGATAAAGCAGCAGACGCGGTACCCGTGGGACGGGCAGGTGAAGATGACGGTTGAACCGGAGCGTTTGGCGGAATTTACGATTTGTGTTCGCATTCCCGGCTGGGCGAGGAATCAGCCCGTGCCGAGCGACCTCTATCGTTATATGAACCCCAGCCCTTCGCAGAAGGGCGGGGTGAACCGCAGCGATGAGAAGGTGACACTCAAGGTCAACGGCAGAGTCCTTGCTCTGGACCTGGAGAAAGGCTTCGCTCGAATCCGACGCAGGTGGAGGAGAGGTGATGTCATCGAGTTAAATCTGCCAATGCCGGTGCGGCGAGTGCTGTCTCACGAGAAAGTTGCGGAAAACGCTGGCAAGGTAGCGCTTGAGCGAGGCCCAATCGTGTACTGTGCTGAATGGCCGGACAACAACGGCCACGTTCTTAACGTTGTCCTGACGGATGACACCAAACTCACGGCCGAATACCGCAAGGATATGCTCAATGGCGTAACGGTGATTCGTGCCAAAGCCGTCGCTTTGAGTTACGGCAAAGACGCCAAATCCGTATCGAAGAAGGAGCAGGATTTCGTTGCGATTCCTTATTATGCCTGGGCGCATCGCGGCACCGGCGAGATGGCGGTCTGGCTGGCGCGAGATGAGTCGGCGGCGCAGCCCCTGACGCCGCCGGGGGTGATACGCAACTCTTCATTTGAAAAAGCTGTCGGCAATAAACCCGTAGGATGGGAGAACCGTACGTATAGCGGAAAAGGCGAATTCAAGTATGTTGAGGGCGGGCGAACAGGCAAACGGGCCGTTATGCTGTCGTCAGAAAGCGGGGCCGATATCGGCTGGCTGACCTCGGTACCGGTCAAGCCGCGCTCACAATACAGGTTATCCGGCTGGATTAAAACCGAAAATCTGGCTGTCGGTTCCGGTAAGGGGGCACTGTTGAATCTGCACAACATTCAACCGTTGCAAACGCCAGCCGTTACCGGAACCAAGGATTGGACGCAGGTCGAACTTGTGTTCGACTCGGGAGACCATTCTGCCGTGGAAATCAATTGTCTCTTTGGCGGCTGGGGGCTGTCCACGGGCAAGGCGTCGTACGACGATGTGCGTCTGGAGCTGCTCTCTACTAAAACTACGAAGCCAGCCGTAACAATCGATGCGAGCGAGACCGGCGAGCCGGTTTCCAAGTACATTTACGGCCAGTTTATCGAACACCTTGGACGGTGCATCTACGGCGGCATCTGGGCCGAGATGCTCGAAGACCGTAAGTTCTACTACCCCGTCGGTGACAAGCAATCGCCGTGGAAAGTCGTCGGCGAAAGAAACGCGGTCAAGATGCGCAAAGAAAACTCTTTTGTCGGCGAGCATACGCCCCAGATACAATTGTCCGGTGATGGTAAGCCCTGCGGAATATTTCAGGATAAGCTGGGACTGGTTAGAGGGAAAAGATATACAGGTCGGATTGTAATTGCCGGCGTTTCTAAGGCTGTGCCGATAAAGGTTAGTCTTATATGGGGTCCGGGTCAAAATGGCCGACAAACTATCACAATCGGTACACTCACCGCTGATTACACCAGGACACCCTTGCGTTTCACAGCCGGCGCCGATACTGACGATGCACGGTTGGAGATTGTTGGTTTCGGCACCGGGTCTTTCCGTATCGGCACCGTTTCACTAATGCCCGCCGACAATATCAAGGGTATGCGGGCGGACACGCTGAAGCTGCTCAAAGAGCTTGATTCCCCGGTCTATCGCTGGCCCGGCGGCAACTTCGTCAGCGGTTACGATTGGAAAGACGGCATCGGCTGGCGCGACAAACGTCCGCCTCGCAAAAACCCCGCCTGGAAGGGTATCGAGCATAACGACTTCGGCCTCGACGAATTCATCACGTTCTGCCGCGAGGTCGGTGCTGAGCCGATGATAGCAGTGAACTCCGGCCTCGGCGACGACCGCTCGGCGGCCGAGGAGGTCGAATACGCCAACGGCCCGCTCGATACGCCGATGGGCAAGTGGCGCGCCACCAACGGTCATGCCGAACCTTACAATGTCAAGTGGTGGTGCATCGGCAACGAAATGTACGGCGGCTGGCAATTGGGCCACATGCCACTGAGTCAATACGTCCGTAAGCACAACGTCTTCGCTAAGGTGATGCGTAAGGTGGACCCGTCCATTAAACTCATTGCCGTCGGCGCCGTCGGCTCCTGGTCGGAGAGCATGATGAAGAACTGCGCCGAACACATGGACCTCATCAGTGAGCACTTCTACAAAGGGGCAAAGAAATCCGTAATGGAGCACGTGCGTCAGGCCCCCGATGCGGTCCGGCACATTGTCACGGCCCATCGCGATTACCGCAAAAAATTTGAATCGCTCAAAGGCAAGGACATCCGCATCGCTATCGACGAATGGAACTACTGGTATGGAAAACACATCTTCGGCGAGCTTGGTACCCGTTATTTCCTCAGGGACGCTCTGGGCATCGCGGCAGGTCTTCACGAAATGATACGCAACAGTGACATCGTCTTCATGGCCAACTACGCCCAGACCGTCAACGTCATCGGCGCTATCAAAACGACCAAGACCGCCGCTGCCTTTGAGACGACAGGCCTGGCCTTGAAGCTCTACCGGCAACGCTTCGGCACCGTGCCGGTGGCAATCACTGGTGACGCTTACCCGCTTGATGTGGTAGCGGCCTGGACAAAAAATCGCAAGGCATTAACTGTTGCCATCGTCAATCCCACAGAGCACAAATATGAACTCCCAATAGAGTTAAAAGGCGCCCGACTGACCGGCACAGGATTGCTCTGGCAAATCGCCCACTCCGACCCTATGGCCTATAACGAGCCGGGCAAACCGTCCGAGGTCGTGATTGAAGAAAAGCCAGTTACGGATACTTCTAATAAGTTAAGCGTGCCGCCGTTGAGCATTAGCCTTTACGAGCTCAAAACTATAAACTAAAATCTGTGTTAATCCGTGGTTTCTATCTCAAAAGGAGACATTTGAATATGGAATGCAAAAAAGAAGAAAACTTAAAAGATTGCGGCTGTACATACCCGGGCTGTGAGAGAAAGGGAATGTGCTGCGAGTGTATAAGCTATCATTTATCGTCGAAGCAGCTGCCCGGCTGCTGTTTCCCCGACGAGGTCGAGAAAACTTTCGACCGCAGTTTCCGCGCCTTCGCCAAGGCCTGGAATTTATAAATGTCCGAACCCCACGTAAAACGTGGGGCTAAATAAAGGCAAAAAGGCCGAGCCAAAACCAGCCCGGCCTGTTTATCAATACACACCTACCGAGCGTTATTTCCCCGGCTGTTCGACTACCTCCGGGATGGGAACAAGTTCGGCATCTAGGGTAAATTCAATTTCGCCCGAGTTTTCGTACCATTCCTCCCAGGCCGCTATTGCCTGCTCGTTCTCTTCGGCACTTACATAGGGGTCATAGCCGAAGTTTTGACCGGTTATGATTCTCAGGCGGTTGACCATCATTGCGAGACTTTGTTGCGCGGTTGGTCTCTTATCTTTGGGAAGGCTCCGGTACAGCGGATCATCGGCGTAATCGAACATCGTCGCACCTTCTATGTTGCGCAGTGATTCGATCATCAACGGCAATGCTGCCTCCAAATCATGCCGGGCCATATCTTTCATACCCTTGGCTGCGTACGCCAGTCCCCGTGCCAGATGGCAGTAGTGCGGTACTGATTCATGCTTAGCGAACATGTCAATGACTTTTGAGAACTCGTAGATTGCTGTATCATATTCGCCCAATTCATAATGGGCCTTGCCTAACCAGAACCATGCCCAGTTACGACCGCCTTGAGCTTCAACCACCTTGGCGAACAGTTCGGCGGCCTCTTCATAGTCTCCCGCGGCTAATGCATGCCGAGCATTTTTAAAGTTGTTGTTCGCAACTTCGTCTTTATCTAATTTGTCTGTTAACCACTCTGGTTCTTCCGTCGGTTCTGCTCCCGGTTGCTTGTCTACTACTTGGACACCATTTGGAATAACTATATCAAACGTACCTTCCGGTGGATATTCATAGCTGATCTGATAACCACCTATACCGATAGGAAGCTTGGTTTCCGGGTCGACATAGCAATCTTGATTCAACTTGAGCCACCGCACACGGTGTGCCTTCCGGCCCCAGTAATCCACATTCTCCTCAATTACAATACTACTCTGCCCGGTAAGCTCCTTAAGCCATTCTCCGAGATTTCCAATCCACTGGTATTGCCTGTCCTTGGGATCATAGAGGACAATCGTATTCTTGTCCTTATAGTATACTGAGACGGTCTGGCCATCTTCGACA
Source organism: Phycisphaerae bacterium (assembly GCA_030615025.1). GTDB lineage: Bacteria > Planctomycetota > Phycisphaerae > Sedimentisphaerales > Anaerobacaceae > CS2-K091. The sequence continues at coordinate 4,307 of JAUXAB010000007.1, forward strand.
ATAAGCCGACTGGGAGGATTATCTTGTCGATATCTAACCTGAAAACCGTCAGGCCCTATCTCAATCCACCTCTCATCTTCGATTTGGCCGGCTTTGTCACGCCGGACAATATGCATAAATTGAACATCCTTAACGGCCTCCAAAGTTTGCGCAAACGCATAAGCTGGCGGCGACAGCTTATCCACAACTGTTATCGACAGTGCCACTGCCACTATTATGACCGCCGCAGCGGCGAGTTTTGGTATTCTACTTTTCATAATTGTTCTCCAGACTCCGACAGTTCGCACTGTCGGTTGGAGCCGATGTTTGGGGAAAGCGCTCAGGAGCTGCTTTTTCAGCGTATCGCGATGCTCCCGGCGTGGGGTATCAAAAGGAACATCCTTTACAAACTCTTCGATGTATTTTTCGTTATCGTTCATAATATTGACTCTCCCGTATTTACAGCAGCATTGAGTTTTTTGCGCAGTTTTGCGGTAGCGCGCGCAAGCCAAGTGCGGATTGTAGAGGGATTTTTTCCCAAACAAGCGGCTATTTCGGTCAACTTCATTTTTTCAAAGAAACGCAAGGCGATGACAGCCTGGTACTTTGGTTTTAAGCTTAAAAGGGCCTGTTTCAAATGAGCTTTCTTTTCGAGCAGTACGTCATCAGAGCTAATGTCCAGAACGGATTCTGCGCGGGTATTTCTGACAGCTTTTTGCATAACGTCGGCCCTTCTTTTGGTGTCGCGGAGATGGTCGTTAACGGCGTTTGTTGCGATGCGAAGGAGCCAGTTGCGAAAATCAACCGCTCCTCCACGAAAAGAGTCTAAGCTATGCATAGCTTTAAGAAAAACGGTGGAAGTTACGTCTTCGGCATAGTGGCGGTCAAATAACCGACGCACACAATAGTTAAATACGTTGTTATAATATAATAGGTAAAGCTGTGCGAAGGCGTCGGGGTCGCTGCACGCCCTCTGGATAAGGTTAGTTTGTTCGCCTTCGGCAAGAGTCAAATTTGTCCACCTATTTATTCGTTTTTTACAAGTTTTAGCTGTCATCGCAATTATAAACGGAAAAAGGGGGAAAAACGTCCCAAAAAAATCGGGAAAAGTGGGAAAAATATATCCTTGTTCTGTGCTTTTTTGAAAGGACGGAAAAAAGGCCGAGCGAAAACAAGCCCGGCCTTGAGAATATCCAAATCGTCTATTCCTTCTGTTCTTTGTCCCCAGCCGCCTTAATCTCATCAGGATGCGCATTAATGAATCCTTCGGGAGCTTCCTGGGGGATAAATGTATCTGCAGGTAGTTCTTCATTATAGTCGAATTGGTCTTGAACTGTAATGTGCGGATGAAAATCAGTCTGTGTTTTATCCCGCGGACATGCTCTCTCATACTCCATTAATACCGGGAGCCCTGTATCAATATCAAACCAGACTCTGTCAAGCCACTCTTTAGGATTATCATCGTACTTACCTGCACCGATTTCAAAGCCCACACAATTATGAGCTTCAACGACCTTCTCCCCCAATAGCTTATCTGTATTGTCTAAAACCTTGACATACAAACGCATCCTTTCGATGGGATCTTGCTTCCCGAAACTTCCCTTATGCCTTAAAGCACCGTAGCACTTTAAGTCAAAACGTACATAGTGTTGAATCATGTTATTTCCGTCGGGTACATACCACTGGATTTCCCTTAAGACATCTCCATCGTAAATATCTCTACGGTAACTGTCGCTTGAAACGTAAAATATGTCCCAGGTACTGGACGTATGCCTTGATCCATCGGATTCTATCCATATCGTTTGCTCTCGACAGGAAACTGCTTTGATTGTATCAAGTGCTGCCAAAATTTCCTGCCCCCACGCCGCCGGCGGCCCCAGCCACCACTTTCCTTTCTCTGAGCTATCGGGCCAAAAGTTTATACTACCCAGGATGACAATGATTATCGCCGCAGCAGCGGCCAGTTTTGTTATTCTACTTTTCATGATATACTCCAAGAAAATATGTCGTTTTGGTTGCTTCAAAGTTTCGCTGAAATCTTCTGACATTTCCTGGGCGATCTGGCGTGCCTCGGCCGGCACATCTTCACTGCCGATACTCTTCAGGATTTCTTCAATACTTTCTCTGCTCATTTTATTCCTCCCTTTCTGCCAACGTCGCCAATTTCCTTTTCAAAGTTGCAACTGCCTTGGATACGTGTGACCTTGCCCCGGCTTCGCTGCATTTCAATTTCTCAGCGACGTCCCTGTAACCCTGCTGCTCGAAATATCTCATCACTATCGCCTTTGACTGTTTGGCTGGAAGCTGCGCTATCGCTCGTCTTACTCTTCCGACCAATTCACTGTTGCCAACGTTTTCTTCCGGGCTTTTCTCAATACTGACCTGGTTTCTGCTTATTTGGCCGTCTCTGCCGATTCTGTTTCGCCACGCCGCCGAATTCGCCGTCAGCGCAATCCTGTAGATATAAGCACCTGCTTTTGGGCCGTTGAGCTTCTCGACATGCTGCCACATTCCTAACAGCGAATACTGCATCGCTTCGGTAAAAAGCTCCCGATCGCCCGTCAGCTTCCAGAGAACCGATGCTAAAAAGTCGATATAGTCAGTTTTTACCCGTCTAAAGAGCTCCGCTCGCTTCGAATACTTCATCTATTAGGCCCCGAGCTTCCGTAAAACCTGAAAATTTCCAGTTTCCACATAATATAACAGCCGAAAGTTGATTTTGTGTAAAACTTTTTTCCTGAAAAGACAAAGCTGCCCGCACTTTTCCTGGAATTCCATCGAAATGCTTTTTCAACAGTCTATCTGTGGCTATTTACCGGCTAATTCCGCACCGGCTGGCTTTGGATTTTCAGCATAATGAAAAGTCCAAAAGCGCCCGAAAACACATAGCCCAGAGGCACAAATTTCAAGATGACACCAGGGCCAAAAGATTGTGCCACTGGCAGCAAGGCCAGAAAGACAACATTGGCCAATGCCCACGTACCCCCTGCCATAAAGCCCATTCGCTGTCCGAGGCTTAGCCCTGTGGCGTGTCTCGATAAGGTAATCATCAATACGTAAGCTGATATTGCGCAAAAGCCGACACCAAACAGTATCCATATAGCCATTTTGTTATCTATCAATATCAGGTATGTAACCAAGAAAGGAATCGCGAGAAAAAGTGCGACAATTGAACACGGCAGCGCCCCTTTCTTGTGAGCGATGCCCCCACATACAAGTGAGCCCGCCGCCCCTCCCAGACCGAACATCGTTGCCGAGAACCCCCCGAAAGTAAGCTCAAAACCAAGCTCATTGAGTACCGTCGGCAACAGTGATACAAGAACGAGCGTAGAAATAGCCGCCGGCATAGCCATAGCTATTATGAGCCAGAAAGACAAGCGGCCCTCACCCGGGCCCGACCCATTTTCGTTGCGTACTTTCGGCTCAACCGCCAGGCGGATTCTAAAGAATATGACCATCAAAATGCCGACAGCGGGACAAAGAATTAGAGGATACAAACCCGGCAGACCAAACCGTGATACCAGGATAGTAGAGACCGCTCCGCCACTTGCGTATCCGAGAAAGCCGCCGGCCATAAAGACCGCTGTGCTAATCGCCGGCGGAATCCGCTTAAGCCGGTGAACAGCCCGCAGCGCTTCCGGGTGCACTATCGCTACTCCGCAGCCGCTGACCGTGGCCAGGACAAGCATTGCGGCAAAGGCGCCGCCCGACCTCGGCAGCACACCCAGCAGGCATATACTTGCCGCCAATATCAGCCCAAGATGCAAAAACAACGGCCCGCGCTTGTCAGCACGCGTATGGCCGGTCAGCACCTGAACCCCATTGCTCGTCATATGCAGCACGACCAAAAGAATGCCACCCAGGGACAGGCTTAATGCGAATTCGGTCCTGATTGCCGGCAAAATGGCAGGCAGCATACCACCGAACATATCAATCAGAAAATGAACTCCCGCAAGCACCAATAGCTGCATCCATCGAAATGTAGCAATTCTTTTATTCAAGTGTCAACTAATTCACGTCTCCTTAGCGATTTCGCTGCTTTGCCAATGCAGCTTCCAGCAGATTGCGGGCCTTGGTATAGTCAGGGTCGATTTGCAATGCCTGGCGATATGCCTTTATTGCCTCGTCGGTTTTGCCCTGCTTTTCCAAAAGAATGCCGACATTGCAGTACATTTCTACATCGTCAGGACAGGCTTTGAGCACAATCTGACATTGCTCTATGGCTTCATCGAACCTGTTAAGACCGCCCAGTGCCAGGCCCAATCGGCCGTGGGTAATTACGTTGTCAGGCTCAAGCTCAATCGCTTTTTTATAATACTCAACAGCCTCATTAAAGTTACCCTTTTGGGCCAAAACCAATCCTAAATTGCTCAGTGTATCGGCATCATCCGGTCTATATCGCAACGCCTCACGATATTCGGCGATGGCTTCATCATTTTTTCCCTGCTTGCCCAACGCTATCGCCAGATTATAGTGTGCTTCCGCAAAGTTCGGCCTTAATTCCAGCGCCTTTTTGTAATGCTTAATCGCCTCATCAACTCTGTCGAGATTGCCAAGAGCATTGCCCAGGTTGTTATGAACCTCAGGAGAATCAGGTCTGATTCGAAGCGCTTTGTCAAAATAGTCAATTGCCTTTTCGACTTGTCCTATTTTTTTTAGAATGTTGGCGTAATTATTGTTCATAATGAAGTTACTGCTGGTGACATTGATTGCCCGTTCAAAAAGAGTGCTGTTACTTCGCCAATGGCGCAGTTGAAGGCGGGTACATATCGACAAAGACAAGAGAACGGCCAGTGCTAATGCACCAAGTGTAATTTTTCGGTACCGCCACTTTGCTAACAAATCCGGCAGGCCCCAGGCAATCATGATAAACAGCCCTATAAACGGCAGGTAAGTGTAGCGGTCTGCCATAGCCTGTGCCCCGACTTGAACCAGGCCAATAACAGGCACAAGAGCTCCCAGATACCACAGCCAGCCCACGGTCAGGTATTTGCGACTTCGAGCCAACCAGATTACCGCAACCGTTATAGCCAGCAACAGCAGGGCCGACGCTACTACCTGCCACGTTGGCAGCTTATCAAAAGGATGCGGATAAAATACTGCCAACCGGCTGGGCCATATCAATTTTCTGATATAAGTGATGTAAGAAACAAAGGCGTTTGCAACACGGTATTTTAGAGGGACATTTCCCAATCCGGATACCGTCCCACCTCTCTGCTGAACAACGAATGTAATTACGCCCAAAACTGCCGAGAGGATGAACAATGGTATTTTTTCTGCCAGCAAACGCCAGACCGGAGGTTCCTGAGGCCTGGCTTGCACTGATTCAAGCTGCGATGGATCTTCTTGCTCACCTCGACGCTCCCATCGAAGCCTGCCCAGTGGCCAATAGTCCAGCAGAAGCAGCGCGAACGGTAAAGTTACCACCATCGGCTTGGTCATGGTGCCCAACGCAAAAACTAAAACCACCAGCAAGAACCTGCCGATACTCGGACGCTCAGCGTATCGAATGTAGGTCGCTATGGTCAACATCCAGAAAAAGCCGCTCAAAACATTCTTACGCTCAGCCACCCAGGCAACTGACTCGACATTCAAAGGATGTAAAGCGAAGGCCGCAGCAACGAAGGCGCTGGGCCAAATCGCACCAGTCATCCTTTTCAAAATGCCAAACAATAGCAAAGTACTGCCGACGTGAAACAGCAGACTGGTCAAATGATGCCAGGCCGGATTAAGTCCATACAACTGGAAATCCAGTATATGGCTTAGCGAAGTCAATGGGTGCCACATATGAAAATGAGGAGTTGTAAAGGCCCAGATGACTGACTGGCGGGTTATTCCACCCTTGACATGTGGATTTTCAGTCACGTATTTATCATCGTCGTACTTGACAAATTCGCAATTGAGGACCGGCCAAAATACCGACAGACTTACTACGATTAGAGAAAGACATATCAGAAGACACCAATATTTGTGAGGCGATATGTTCATTTTTTGCAAATTCAGGTAGGTATTCTTATAAATTACGCCTGGAATTTTTTGCCGGTCAGTTGTTCATAGGCCTCGATGTATTTTTCGCTGGTCTTTTGCCGGATATCCTCGGGCAGCTCGACGCCCGGGCCTGATTTGTCGAAATTTATGCTCTCCAAGAAATTGCGAACAAACTGCTTGTCGAAACTCTCCTGGTCTCTGCCGGCCTCATACTTATCGGCAGGCCAGAAACGCGAAGAATCCGGCGTCAAGACCTCATCAATCAAAATAATCCTTCCATCACTAACGCCCCACTCAAACTTCGTATCAGCTAAGATTATCCCTTTGCCCTCGGCATACGCGCTTGCCTTCTTGAAAATCTCTATACTCTTGTCCCGCACATACCTGGCTGACTCTTCGCCGATGATATCGGCAGACTGCTGGAAACTGATATTCTCATCGTGTGTCCCCCTCTCGGCCTTTGTCGCAGGTGTAAAAATAAGCTCCGGCAGCTTTTCACATTGTCTTAACCCAGCCGGCAGCTTTTGCCCACAAACCGTGCCGTTGTTTTTGTATTCGGCCCAGCCCGAGCCTGCCAAATAGCCGCGCACCACGCACTCTATCGGCAAGACTCTGGCTTTTTTAACCAGCATACTCCGCCCAGCCAGCTGCTCAGCGAAAGTGCAAAACGGCGCAGGGAAACTCGTTACATCCTCACTAATCAGATGATGCTCAACGTCCGCTCCAAGAAAATCGAACCAGAACCGTGAAATCTGCGTCAAAATTACTCCTTTATAAGGTATGCCGTTGGCCATAACCACGTCGAAAGCGCTTATCCTGTCGGTCGCAACTATGAGCAGCTTATCGCCCAAATCATATATGTCACGAACCTTGCCCCGGCTCGGCTCCACCCCTGCTATATTCGTCTTCAAAACCATTTCCATAATAATCCCTTCTTTATGTCACTTTTACTTTTGCCTTTTTAGTTTTTACATCTTTGCTGCTTTATTCTAAAATCAACATACTCAAATATCTTTTCTTTGACTCTTTCGATATCTTCAGTTCCCGGCAAAAAGTCAACCAGTGCCTCCAATAATTTGCGATTCCTTATGTGTCTGAGCGTCGCCGTAAAATTCACATCGTAGACCCATCCAAGCTGGCAAAGCTTCATATCAGTCAACGTCCGCAACTCGCTGTAATCTATCCGCCGCCCACGCAGAAGCCCCTCAACCACTTTAGCCGAATATCCCGGCTCATCCGGAAGCTCCAGCTCCAGCTTAAAACCCTCCGGATTGTCGGCGTACTGCCTGTAGTAATCCGTCACCACATAGAGCACATCTATCTTATCGGCGTCACGAATCAATTTTGAAAACAGCAGACACTGGCCGTTCAAATCCCTCGGCAGCTCTCTTAAGCCGTGATATTCAATCGCTTTTTCTATCAATTGTCTTTGGGGCTCGGGTACATCCCCAAGCACCTTTGTCTGGTGGAGAACCTCTAAGCCCAGCAGACAATGGTTTACGCTTCGACTGTCAACATACGTTCGATATCTTACAAACTGCTCGAATCGGCCGATATCGTGAAAAAGTGCTATCACCTCAGCTATCCGCTTTTGATTGCCTGATAGGCCCAGCTCTTTAGCCAAATGCAGCATCTGGTCGCAGGTTCGCCGAGTGTGCTCTTCTTTGAGCTTCAAATTGGCATTGATGAACTCGTCATTGCCGTAAAAGCCGGCTACATAATCATCGAACCACGCTCTGAATTTCTCAAGCTGCTCTTGCTCCACAACTCCACTACCGCTAAATAAAATAGAATAGACAGAATAACAAGATGAACTTGATAGCTTATCCTGTAATCCTGTCAAAAATTCTTACCGGCTTTCAGGAAAAATTCCTATTCCATATTCCCAAATATGCACCTTGGGGTATAATACAGTCTGAATCGATAATAGTCAAAGGAGCAAAAGAATATGCCAAGCGTAAAAGATGTGATTGTCAAAAAGCCGTCCGATGAAGAAGCCGAAGCCTGCAAGGTCTGGCCAATCTGGAAATGTGAACCCAGCACTTTCGACTGGGCATACACAGAACAAGAAACCTGCCTTCTGATAGAAGGCAAGGTAACAGTTACGGACGGCACGAACTCGGTAAGTTTCGCTGCCGGCGACCTTGTGGTTTTCCCCGAGGACCTCGAATGCACATGGAATGTCCAGGAAGCCGTAACAAAGCACTACAACTTCGGATAAAACGTGTCATTGCCCACAACAAGCCGGGGGATTGCTCTGCGCAAGGTTGTCAGCTTGCCCCCTTCAAACTCCGACCTGCACATCGGTCTTCACCCCCGGCCCGATGCGTATAACCGAACCGGCAGGCGCAGCGTCAACAGCCTCCTTAATCGAACTGTACATAGTACTCTTACCCGCACTAACGACAACAATCCTGCCGCCTCCGGACTCAGAGCTGCTTTGTTCAACTTCGACCTGCACATCGGTTTTATGAATGGCAGCGGTAGAGCCGACCCATTGGTCCGAATCTTTAAGTGCCTTAATAAGTTTTCCTGAAACCGACCTGCCCACCTCGTCCTGGGCTTGCATAAGTGCTTTCTCCACTGCCCACTTGATTGCATTGCCCTTTAGGTTCCGGGCAATAACCTTTCCATCCGGCCCAATCAATATCGCCGCAGGCCAGCTTCGCACGCCATACTTAGATGCTAACTCGGTTTTGTCCTCGCCATCCAAAGTCGTCTGATCCCAGCGCGCATTAAACATAGCAAGGTATTTTTGCAAGTCTGCCACCTTCCTTTTCTGCCGGACTAAACCGAGCATTACAAATCGCTTATCTGCACGGAAAGCTTCATATACCGCCTTGAGGTAGGTTAACTGATTCTCGCTGGGATTACTCCCAGCGACCCAGAAGTTAAGCAGTACAACCTTGCCTTGATGGTCAGCCAATGTCCAGCTTTTGCCCCCAAGCGTTTCAACCTCAAACAGCGGTGCCTTGTCCCCAACCTTAAGCTCAGGCAGCGGCTCAGGAGGTTCTTGCTTGCCAACGGGTGGTCGTCCTAAGTAAATAACCGTGCGTTGTTTCCGTTTTTCCTCCCAGTCTTCTATCTGAAATTCCAGATGTATTGTCTGACCAGCAGCAACAGTGATTTCTCTCTCGCCGAGTCTTCCGCTGCCTGCTGATGAGCTTTCATGACCCATTATTCTCACATTGCAGTTACCCACTGGTACATTGCGCAGCGTAAACTTGCCCTCGGCAAACGCAGCCCGGAATCCCCATCTCTTGTACCAAGATTCGCTCGTTTCGTTCACTCGCACGAAGGGGCCAGCAGGACGCACATCTATGATAAAAGACGGTATTGGGTTGTTGTCGCCATCTACGACCGTTCCTGCAATTGTGCCGCCAGCTGCTTCTTCGGCAGGCCAGGGCCCGAATTCAAAATTCACTTCCTTCTTGCCCTCAAAAACTTTGTTCCGCCGCAGGTATTGCCAGCGATAACCGACCACATCTTTCAGGGGCGCGTAAATCATACTCCCGATAAAGTAAGGATAGTCCAAAGGCCGCATACCATAATAACCCTTTTCATTTGTTCTGGCATCCGGCGCGGCGATACTTTCCCCGATACCTCGATTCGGTTTAAACTCACGCACCTGCACCGTGGCGTAGGGGACGGGACGCCCTTTGGCATCGCTGACTTTGCCATACGGCCCCAATTCCTCGGTAACCACATTCTTAGCATTTAGATGGCCTACCCCACGCAGGAAGCTTTGCACATTCCAGAACCGTGCTTTCTTGCTGAGAAACGTGGCCATCTCGATTTCGACGTGAGCGGGCTTGCCATCAGCTCGGATCGTGACCGGTTTCGGCCAGTCAACCGACAAACCCACGGCATCAATACTTCTCGGATTCTTAGCCTCTGTAGCAAACAGATAGTAGGTTCCCGGCGGTATTCCGGTTATCTCGAAAGATTCATTGACAGTGGTGAGATAATAGAACACCGGCTTGCCGGGCCAGCTCTCTACTGGAACAAAAAACAAATAAGCCAGGTGATAAGAAGTGTCAGCCGTATCTCTCACAATCCCTTTCAAAATGCCTGGCCCCGGCTCGCTGTGCAGTCTCGGAATTCTCGGTCTTTGTTCCCCAAGCGTGCCTTCTACAGCCAGCTTGATCACCGGCATTAACCCCGTAACGATATTGCTGTCTTCCATCAATTTCGCCCCCCTCAGTTTCACAGCTTCACCCTCAACCTGCACATTCGTCTCAAAGCCGGGCTTGAGGGATGTTTTAGCTGTGTCGTCCAACACCTCCGGACATAAAAAATAGACATACATTGGTTGATAATCACCAGGTGGGCCGATTACGATTAATTGTTCATAGTTTTCATAATGGTCGATACGTGCATTGCCTCCAAGCCACCATGAATCCAAACGAACTGGCTTGTCTATACGGACGATGATCGCCACAGGCAATTTCTTCCAGGAAGTAAATTCGATTTTCCTTTTACGCCTGTCGCGCGACAAAAGGTCATGATTGCTCGGTAAACTGTGGCGGTGGATGACCGCTACACGTTCGTTTTCGTCGATGGTTCGGCCAACCTTTACGCGAATGTCTTTCATCCCGCCGCCACGTTCACGCCAACGTGATTGCAGCGGCGTACCATCCGGCAGGTAATACATACCCGTAGCATTGACCAATTGGCTTGAACCCCATCCAACTTCATCCGGCGCACAATCGGTGCTCCTTCGCCATAATGCACGATAGTGCCATACGGTAACTTCGCCTTGTGCATCAATGTGGTACAATCCCGCACCTGCAGGCCAATGTGTAGCCTGTTCCGGGTATTGCTTTTCGACTTGCTTTACCAGATCAAGCAATTGCTCAATCAGCTTGCGTTCGAAATCCTTTAGCGGCGGTGCTTGAATATTGTTTTCGGTTTTGATTTGCACATCGGTTTTCTTATCTTGTACTTGTCTCACCCTTAATTCAAAACTATCAATATCGCTGAAATCTGCGAATTTGCCCTGTGAGAATTGTATAGTTTCATCGCTAACCAATGGAAACCCTTCAATTATTCCCGAGTTTTCAAATGTCTGATATAAGGGTAAGGTCTCTTCGGCATCAGCATCTCGAAGCTCAAGCCGAGACTCCCATTTAGTTTTAGGGTATGAAGTAAGCGCTATTTGCAGCGAAGCTTTTAATTCGTTTTTGGTCTTTTCAAATTTAATCGACTGGCATTTGACGAAACCATCAGAAGACTGAAGATCGACGGGGATTTCCTTATCTAAAGAAAAAGTTCCTCGAAAAAGGCCTTTAAAAGCACCTCCCCTGGAACCGAGTGGTTGTTCGCCAGCACAAACCAGGGATTTCAATCCGTATTTGTCCACCAGTTTCTCAATATCACTTAAGCCGTAAGCAATACCCAACCAGGCCATAGATTTTGGCTCTGGCATTGTTCCAGGCGCAAATGCCCATTCAAGGACAGTATTTTGCGGCTCCGGCAAATTTGCTAACATTGCGGAAAGGTCGTTAATATCATCCAGGTATTGTCCTTGAAAAGTGATTTTATCTTCATCGTCGAAAACTAATCGGGCATAGCTTGTTTGTTCTGTTACTTTACGCCAATTGTCAGCAACCTCAACCTGCACATCGGGCCTTTTATTGCTGGCACTGGCAGTGCCAAGTGCTTTGGCTACAGCCGATTTTATCTCTTCGGCTCGCAAATCCCCGGCAATAATCTTGCCATCGCCACCAATCAGAATCGCGGTCGGAATGGCTCCCACCCCATACTGCTTGACTATTAGCGATTCAGACATATCGCCCAGGCAAGCGTGAGGCCATTTCAAACCATTATCTGCTACAAATCTCTTTGCCTTGTCGAGGTCCCAATCCACCGACATCCCTATCATTGCAAATCGAGGATTAGCTGCAAAGGCCTCATATATTTTCTTTAGCTTCGGCATCTGGTCCAGGCAAGGCCGGCACCAGGTCGCCCAAAAATCCAGCAGCACGACCTTACCCCGGAAATCCTCAAGCCTGATGACTTTTCCATCCAAAGACCTCGCCTCAAAAAGCGAAGCCGGGTCGCCAACCTCAGGATATGTCAGCAAGCTCATTCTGATATCGGGCAGGTGAATCGGTCGGGTGTCGTCGGTATCAACCTTAAATCCGGTGATAGCGACGGCTTCAAGGACGCCACGTCCACAGGAGACACTCTCGCCCAGCGGAGCATGGTAATTGACTACAAACTCATATTCACCAGGCGGCATATTGTCAAACCTGAATGTTCCATTATCCTCAATATTCGCAATGAATCTTCTGTCAAAAGTCTTCGATCTTTCATAGACATTTGTTGCATCCCGCCACAGCCACAGAAATGACCTCTCTGACATATCCCTTATCTCATCCGGCAGCTTTGACTCCGGCTCGATACAATATGCAGCTGCATGCAACCTGCGAGGGTTAGACATTCCCGCTTCGCCAGTTTCTCTGGCGCGTTCTGGAATCGGGTGGATGATTTTCCCAGTGACGGTTCGGCCTCTGCCGCCAATCTGGACTTTATAAGCTTCTCCGGGTTGAGGCTTAATGTACACCGGGTTGGATTGTTCCCAGCGAACAATCTGGCCTACTTGCAAAGGTATCGAAGGGACATAATCGATAATGAAATGCTTATCACTGAAAGAAGTCCTGTCAAATAGCCACCTTATTGGCTGGGACTCATAATCTTCTGAGGATATTATAGGATTGACTGCCACGACAAACTCTCGGCTCTTTGTATCGGCAGAAGCAATAGTGCCTTCGATTTTGGCCCAGGGAATCAATTGGATTCGAGAACCGCTCTTAAAATCATTGGATTTTACGTGAGCATATCCGTCAGAGTGAACAACAACCATCAGCCCTTCTTCTCTGGTAGGATTCAGCTCAAATTGGCCATTTTCATTCGTTTCAACAATAACTTCTGCTTGAGCAACCCAACCAGTCGCATCAAATCTCCCGTTTTTGATAAAAGCTTTTTTGTCCGGCCCAACCCAGCCAACTTCTGCCTTGACGGCGGGCCTGCCTTCGCGGTCAACTACAATCCCTTCCCAAGGCTCGGCCTTCGTAAGGCGTATAACAAACGGTTCGTATTTTCCCCCTAATTTGATCGGCGGCGTAATTTCGGGAAGATATCCCTTCGCCTCTATTTTGAGACAGGACGCTCCATCAAAGGGATAGGTTATATGATAACCGCTCCAAGTTTCAGCAAATGCGCCATCCTCTGAATTCACCTGCTTTTTATAGTGCCTGCTCCAATGGAACGATTCATCTACTGACTTCCATTTAACCCCGTTGACGACTTCAAAGCTTGTGATGGGCTCTTCAGTTTCGGCATCTATAACTTTGCCGACAAACACGGGCGTTTTGTACATTACAATTTTGTCTCTGTGTGACAAATCTTCCGGCATCTCCTTGGAAAAACCCTGAAAACCGCTTCCTCTCTTGCCAAAATCAAACCTCAGCTTTCCTTCTTCCGGCAGATCCTCAATTTTGAAAAGCCCTTGTGAATCGGTCTCTGTCATGCGAGTTATACTACTACGCCGCTTGCCGACCCGCCAGTCACCGACATCGATTTTGACTCCTTCGATAGGGTTGCCGTCGACGTCGACTACCTGGCCTACGTAAGCTGTTCCGCCCTTCAAGCTGACCTCAATCGGTTCCATGCCGTCTTCGACTTCAACCGAGACAACTCGCGGTGCATATCCCACTGCTGAAACAACTATGTCCTTGCTGCCGGCAGCTAATCCTCCGATGCTGAAAGAGCCGTCAGCTAATGTACGCGGGGTGGTGCAATTCTCGATTACCTCGCCGTAGGGCGTTGTACCTTCACCGCCTCCCGTATCAACCAGAGCGTTTTCAATAGGCTCACCTTGCTGATTCTTGACTACGCCTCTAAGCCACAGCCCCTGCTTCATAACCATTACGTTGGTGCCGTTAAGAAGCTCCGCCGAAGAGGCTCTATACCCTGATTGCTCGATGTACTCTGGATGTAACAGACCGATCCTAAGATTAGAGAGATCCTTGGGCAAACGCCGCTTCCATCGGCCTTGCTCATCGGTCATGACTTTTTTGCCCCATACACCCATAGAGCCTTGCCATTTATACATCATCTGGACTTCGACTCCCTGTATAGGATCACCCTGCTCGTTTACAACACGACCGCTGTAAAGCACTTTCCCATCATCGGTTTGCTCGGGCTGGCCCTCGCCGATTACCAATCTTGGCATCGGTACGAAGATTTGATTATCTGACAAGGCTATAGCCTTGGTAACATATTTCTGCTCGCTCTCATTCGCATCGGCCAGCTTCGCCTGCACAGTTAGGCTGGAGCCACACGGTATGTTGGAACTGTAATTCCCGTATTTGTCCGTTTTGCGATAGCACTCCGAATAATAACTGACACCCTGTTTTGTATTTGTTATAAGCTCAACTTTTCTATCAGCCAATCCTTTTCCATCCGGGTCCACAACTCGGCCTTCCACTTCTGCTTCACGGAAATTGAGAATCACGTGGATGGGCTGGCCAGTATAGTTCTCTGGTATGGTAAATAACCCCATAGCCTGCGATGGCTGTGAGTATGCGACCCATTTCTTCTGTTCCGGTGTGACATCCTCAAGTGTAAATCGGCCCTGTGTATCGCTGCGTATTCCTTTCCATATACTGGTTGATTGCGGGGCAATATAAACATTGCCGCGAAGCCTTCCTAATTTGTCGGTAGCGATGCCAGTGACGGTCTTTGAAATATCAAGAGCTCGTGGTTCAATTCGCTCAACCTGCACATCGGATTTCTGAACACCTGTTATGCCGATTTTCTTAAGCCAATTGGGATTGCAGTATTGCACGGGGCCTTCATTGAATAGAACATTTGTACTACCGGCTTTTTCAAGCAATGTCTTATCATAGGCTATTACCGTCTTCGACGTTTCCGTCAATGTTTTGCCTTTGCCAAGATATTCGATGTTTTCAAGCAGCCAATCCAACCATTCATCGGTATCGTAGGATTTAATTTGATCCAGCCTGTCAGGATATTCTGAGTTATGGTCATTTGCGTACGCAGTCAGTATTCTGTCTAAATATTGAAGTTTTTTGTTTGATATTCGACGTCGTGTCATTTGTTCAAGTCTCAAGAGAGCAGCTGATTTGGCTTCAGGTGAATCATCTTTTCTCAAAATAACTTTGTGTTCATATCTAATGTTTTCCTCTGATGTTTCAAAAGAGATCAATTCCAAATCAGAACCGATAAAATTTCCCTGTTTATTTGGCTTAACGTTTGTTACATCTTTTCCCGGAAATAGCATCGAAGTCGACTTGGACGTATTGGCAATAGATAAGCCACAAAGCCAGCCGGACAGCTTCCGGCCATATTGGTGGTAATTGTAACGAGGTTCTGAATTATCTACGTAAAAGCGGCATTTCAGTATGTCATACTTATGTTTTTCAATCATACTTTCATCTATAATTTTCTGAGCCGCAATCTCAGGATGCAAATCAGCCTGCCCCGAGACAACTTTCGTCGTCTTTAAGATTTGGAAGGTATTCTTCTCGCTTACTTCCGGGCTTAACTCGATATTCCAATGGTACTTCCAAACAGCAGGCTGAGCATATGCATTATCCGTTTGCTTGAACGCAACTATGCCATATTCTTTGGGACCTGTGGGTTGTTCTTTTTTTGCAGGAATAATGGGATCCGACAATAAAGTCTGCGCGACAAATTTGTATGAGCCGTTATCTTCTATCAGGTAAAAGGTCGAACCCAGGCTCATACCTTTATGGAAGTGGTAGTAAACAATTGCATGAGTCGGTGGTTCAGCAAAACTTACATGTTCTTTTAATTTGTCCCAGTCTTCGTCCGTAAATTCACGAAAGGTCGCGAAAAACTTAAAGTCATACTGACCGCGGAGAAAAGTGCCCTCTTTTATTTTTTTGATGCGATTGTGAAGCATTCTTCTATTATTGCCGTCATTAAGCTGCTCCTTTGTGCCGTCGCTAAGCAGAGATATAAACGCATCTACATCTTTACTTTTGCGAATACGAAAGAGCTTATTTGCGAATTCTAATTGCCGGGGATTCGCCAGTTGCCCATGCTTGCTGACAAAGGTAGTGTCAATGAGCTCTTCAGGCGTGCCAATAAACTCAAGGGCATATCTAATCGACCCCTGTTTTTGATAGAGATTATTGTCATATTCACCCTCAACCTGCACATCGGGTTTAATCCCCGGTTGTAGGGATACATTCTTGAATGTTACCCACTCATAAGGCCGTGTTTCAAAGCGGAATTCCTTAACTTCATCCTGTAGCAATCCTGAAAAGCGTGCCTCAATTTGTTGCAATCCACTTGGACCGTGTCTAAATCCTCCAGAGCTGAGACGTATGTTACCAGTATGGTCAATAGCAACAACACGTGTAGCCCTGTCAGTCATATTGTGCGTCACACCAATCGTAACTCTGTCCTTGCTTGCTGTCACTGGCCGAGAAACGATGATTCCATTGGGACCGTCACCATATGAACCCATGTTCTTAAACACTTGGAATGTGTTCCACTTGCCCGAAGCAATACCGAACCTCAGTATTGTCGTTTCTTGAGACCTTGGCAATTTAACAGCCCGAACTCGGTAGCTCCTTCGTTGCTTGTCGCCTCGCCAAGGATAGCCCCCTCCGAAGGGCGAAACTGATGGAATGAATTTCCATTTGGTATCAACACGGGTTTCAGGTAAATCTGACAGATGAATAGCAAATTCATAGCACTGTTGCTCTTCATCACTCTTACCCTTACCATTCATGCGGTCATATGGGGCAGTCTCTAATGTCGAACCGTCCGGTTTCCACCATGGTTGATTCCATGATGGGTTGTAGGAAATTCCAACCAGTTCTACGGTTATCCCACTGTGCAATCTAACTGCGAACAGCTTACCAGCTTGATTCTCGGCGGAATCAATTGCATCTTCCTCAGAAAGTGGGGTCCGACCATCTACTCTAAGGAAATTTGGGCCAAAATTGGAACGTCCGGCTTCGTCTACTGGGTCACCTTGGCGAGGGGTAATCGTAACCGAACCTAACTGCTCTCCGGTGACAAACTCCGACCAGTGCTTTGCCCACCAGATTTGCCAGCGTTTTGCTACCTCTTCACGCAGATTACGCACGGCACCGACATCTTCAAGATCCTCACTTTCGGGCTCTCTGTAATGCTCGTATCCCTCGCTATGACCAGTTATTTTTTCCAAAGCTGCAGTAATTTCTCTGACGGCACGGCCGTAATCTACGACCTTACTTGGCTTTGTTGTATCAATATGATGTTCCATCATGAATTTGCGCAGCTCCCGATCTCCTATTTGCAGTGCGCAA
Organism: Phycisphaerae bacterium; assembly: GCA_030615025.1. Classification (GTDB taxonomy): domain Bacteria; phylum Planctomycetota; class Phycisphaerae; order Sedimentisphaerales; family Anaerobacaceae; genus CS2-K091. The sequence continues at coordinate 21,628 of JAUXAB010000007.1, forward strand.
TCAGAGGTTCTCACAGGTGCCTTGGGCAATGTCCTGATCAGCACTGGAACTGCACGTGGATCGGTGATAGCCCGTAAGGTATACCCTATGGCCCGCATTGTTAAATCACGCTCAGTCCTGTCCAATTCAGCCACGAGTTCCGGCACGGCAGGTTTGCCTATTTCTACTAATTCCTTAATTGCTGCAACCCACTGATCAAATCCACTAAATACCGTGGGCATGTGTCGCAACACATACACCAGCTCACGAACCCGCTGTTGTTGATCTGCTTCGGGATTTGTGTTTATCTCAGTGATAGACCCTCTTTCTGCTTTTGCCATCGGCAGCGTCGCAACAAAGATATCCTCCGGCTTTTCACCCTCAACCTGCACATCGGTTTTGAAATTCGGCTTAAGAGAGACGTTCTTGAATGTCAACCACTGGAAAGGACGAGCCTGTAGGTAGAACCACTTAACCTGCTCGAGAGGGATATCGAATTCCGATTTACAAAGCCGCATTTCACGCCCAGGATTACTATATTTACTGGGCTCGTACACTTTCCCATCTTTGCCTTTGGCAACGATACGGCAGTCATAGTCCCCGCCCAAAAGATGTGTGGCGGATATGTGTATATATCCATTATCCTCACGGGCCTCGTGATAGATCACATCTCCCTGGGTAATGCTGTCAAGGGTATGTGCACCTCTCGTTGCAGGTGCGCCAGCAGCCACGCTTTTCCATGGCCCTGTTGCAACTCCAAGTTGAAGATTGGTGCTCTGAACAGCTTTCGGAAACGCAGCCTCGATGACCTGGATTGGTCTGAGCCTCTTTCTCTCTTTGTCTGTGTAGTCTGGCTCGAATCTGCTCTCACGAGCATCTTTCAACACCCAGGAGAACCGTATATTTTGAAGTACGTCATCGTCGAATCTAAGGGCTAAAAGCCTGAGAAACTGATTATCTTCTGGAACGATCGCATCATCGAAGTCATAATCGCGAAATCCATCTGCCTCAATAGAACTGCCGTCGGGCCGCCACCACTGCTTGCCTTCGCTCGGATGCTCACAAATTCCAACCAACTCAACCGTCACACCATTAGGCAGTGTCGCCTTATTATCCACCGCTTTGATAACCACCCCTCCCACATCCCATTTATTCTCGCCAGTCCCTTTTGTGCCCGTTCCAACCTCAACCTGCACATCGGTTTTAGCTCCCGGCCGAAGCGAAACATTCTTGAAAGTTACCCACTGATACGGCCGAGTCTGAAACTGAAACTCCTTGATATTGTCCAGCAGGATATTAAAATCAACCGTCGTTTGGCGCATTTTACCCGCTGAACCCCAACTCCTGCGTGCAGGAGTATGTAGATTACCATCTAAATCAATCGCAACAATTCGATGGCTGTATTCGAGAAAGTCATCCGATATGATAAGCTTTGTTTCTTTACCTGGCTGGAAAGCTTTGGAAAAAGTAATTCCCCATTCGCCGTGCCCTATGCTCATCATGCCGCTGCCGTCATGCGTTGCCTTTGTTTCCCAGTTGCCGGCCGCTGCGCCCAGCCGCATGGACGTCGTAGTTAGATTTTCATCGACATGAACCTTTTGGGCTCTCATATTACTAATCGCCTGGCCTTGTGAGCCCACCACTTCAAGGGATGCTCCGCCGTACGACCCATCAATTTCTCCCCATTTGAAAGTCATATCCTCTGGCCCATTCACTCTTGCCGCTATAGCAAAGGCTTTGCCACGTGCGGCAACAGTGCCACTCTTTTTCACATGGATTTGCTCTTCAAGGTCTGTCCCATCCGGCCGCCACCACTGTTTACCTTCGCTCGGATGCTCACAAACGCCCACCAGCTCAACCGTCACACCATTGGGTAGAGTTGCTTGATACGTTCCCGGAGGAATTAACAGGTCATATTTGAATTCCATATTTATAAAACCGATGCTCCGGCAGCGCTCAGACAGGTTTTCTATAGGTTCTTGTTGGCGTTGGAATTCCTTTGTCGTACGCACACGAATATAAGGAAATGGATCTTGCTTCATCAGCTCACCAATCCGGGCCACAACCTTACCTACATTGCGGTAGGTTTTACCTTCCAGCTGATAAATGGGTTCTTCCTTCTGCCCCCACATATAAAGGGTATGAGTAACAATAGGTTTTCCATTTTCATCTAATGATACAGGATTACGAATATCTTTTTCCCACTCACCTTTTGCCATTGGCAGCAGGATTGCACCGGCAATAATAACGGCAAGCACACCTACAATCCCAATCTTTGCACTTTTAGGCATCGGCCGACCAAGGATATGCTTGATTCGTCCGGCAAGGGCACTCTTGGATTCCACAACACCTATCAGTCGCAGACTCAAAGCCGGCTGCTTAAAAGCCAACTTCGCAACGCTCACGAGAGTTTGCGGGTACTGCTTGGCCTTCTCACCCATCGCCACAAGCACAGCCTCATCAACGGCCTGCTCACGTACCCTTCGAATCACGCAATTGGCAAGCCAGAGCAGCGGATTATAAAAATAGATAATCTGCAAAACGGTTTGAACCAGATTGACCCACAAATCGCCTCGCTTGATATGGGCAAGCTCATGCATCAAAACAGCCCGCAGACGGCCAGCGCCTAAACTTGAAAGCAGATTCCGCGGCAGCAAAATCATCGGCCTAATTAACCCACACACCGCCGGGCTCGTCGCGTTAGCCGAGACCTTTAAGCCAAGTTTTCTTTTCACTCCCATACGCTCGCAGCAATACACAAGTGCATCATTCATCAAACGGTTCGCTTCTTTGGCCTGTGCAACAAGGCCACGCACAAAGAGCGCCCGCTGCAATAGCAATAATCCCATCACTATCACGACAGCGAGCCAAATCAAAAATACAATCCCCTGCCAAGATAGTGGTGTCACCGACGCCGGCGGCGGACTGACCGGCTCTGCCGCTACCGGCTCAGCACCCGGTATCATCGGCAAAACCGCCGGCGTATGCCTGCTCACTTCGATAGGCACAATGTTGATAATTGGCAGCATATCTGTCGGAGCCGGCTCCACCGCTTCCGCCTCTGTCTCTACACCCATCTCGCTCTCGGTTACATACATCAGCTTGTCACCAAACCAGTATCCCAGACTCAAAGGCGATGACAACGAAGTCGGCAAAACCAGTTTGGCCAGCACCAGCATCCATATCCAATACCGAAACACCGCCTTGACTTTCTTGCGCAGCAGCAAATCGGCCAGCAGCAAAATCACTATCAGCACGCTGGACTGGATTAGCATCGGCAAGGCGAATTCCACAAATATGTGTCCGGCCGAATTTATATGTTCTACTATCGTATTCATAACACGTCCTCCGCAAAATTAGACGCTGTTTCCACGGTATGGTTACAGTAAAATTATCTTTTTTTGCGCACACCGCTTCTTCTTCGCTTCTTTCTGATTAGCGATTCCAGTTCAGCCAACTGCTTCTGAGACAGTTTATGCTCATCCAGCAGAAACTGCATCATCGGCGTAAGGGCTCCGTTGAACGCCCTTTTGACCGCGCGCATAATTTCGCCTTTTTGCGCTTGGACCCTTGTGATTGCCGAACTGTACAGAATAAGATTGCGGAATCTCTCTGTAGTCAGCAGCCCTTTGGTCACCATCCGATCCATCAGTGTCTTGACGGTGCTGTAGTGCCAGTTCTTTCGGCCTTCCAATTCTTCCTGAATCGTGGGAGCAGCACACGGCTCATTTTTCCAGACGGTCTGGATAATTGCCCATTCGGCTTCGGTAAGTTCAGGATTTCTATTTGCCATTACAAATCTCCTTTTGTCTTTAACTGTGTCAATATTACTTTACAGTTGTAAAGACTTGCAAGAAAAAAATGGGGTTTTTTCAAAAAATTTTTCTCACCCCCCTGTTTTTAGCCCAAAAACCGCATTTTCACGGAAGAAAATAGGTGCAGTTTTATTGTGTTCTCAACGAGCCGCAATTTAGGTAAACGGCCTTTCGACCCAATCAACACAAACGACCTGTTATCATTATTACTGTTCGGGCTTAATCCCAATCAGTTTGCGGACCATCGAATGGCCCGTGCCACTAATTGTCGGTAGCTTGGATGGGCATATACACTGGGGCCGTGGCCGACCATGATGAAACAGACCTTGCCTTTGCCGTATCGCCGCACCCAGCCAAGCTGGGTGTCACTATCGGGATGGTTAGTCGTCAAAAGCAACCGATTGTCTTTCTCGAAGCTGCATTTCTTATACGTCTCGTCATGTACCGCAAAGTCACTTAGTCCCCGTGTAATCGGATGCGAGCCATCTTCTATCTGCACGGTAAAATCCGCATCGTGTTTGTACGTGCTCGCCTCGCGTTTGACACCGCCCTGCTCTGACGCCTTCAAATTGTATCTTCCGCCGATGATTTTGATATACTCGGGCCATTCCTGATAGGAACCCATGCAGTGGTGCAGCGCCAGCACTCCGACGCCGTCCTTTACCAGCTTTGTGAAATTTTCCTGTCTCTTCGGCGATATCTTCTGCGTCATATTGAAAAATACGATTACATCGTAATCCCATTCGCTTATGTCCTCGAATATCTCGCTGTGGTCTTTCAGCTGCGCCTCGACGTACTCAATATCATCATATCCCTCAAACAGCGTAAAGAACGGCTTACGCTCAAAGCCGTGCCCGCCGGTAACTACAAGGGCTTTTATCTTCTCGCCCGGCTGGCTGAGGTCTTTCCCCGACCGGCCGCATTCACAGCACGAGCAAAGAAATCCTGCCAACAACAATAGAACGCCGGCCAGCATTACCGTATGAATCGTGATTTTACCTGTGCATTTCATTTACTCATCTCCTTTCAAAATCCTCAGCTATTTTTTTAATTCTTCCACAAAACACATAAATCTACAGCCAATTGCCGCGCTTCAACTGGAATACCGCACGGTCCCGCTACTGTCAACAACGTAGCCCCACTTCTTGATGTACTCGGCGCCCGGCAGAAACTCGTCATTTGTCTGCTTTAGCTTTTGCGATAAGATGCTCTCCATCTTTTTCTGCAATTCGCTGTGCCCAGACTTATTGCAAAGGTTATTGAGCTGGTACGGGTCCTGTTTATTGTCATAAAGCAGCCATGGCCCTTTCAGGTCGCGGACATAGGTATAGCGTCGTGTGCGTACGCCGCGATATTCCCTGCCGCCCCTCGCTCTTTGCCACTGGCCAAAGGGTGACGGGCAGCTAATAAGCGCAGCGTTTTTACTCGGTTTCCCGGTTCCCGTAAGAATGCCAGAGTAATCAGCTCCCTCGACGGTATCAGGTATTTCAATACCGCTTAAACCCAGCAGTGTCGGCACAATATCAGGTGTGTTAATCGGCATATCAATCGTTCTGCCACCGCTTCCAAGTGCAGCAGGATAGTGTACGAGTAATGGAACCCGAATCGACTCGTCCCACGGCCTTTGCTTTTTCTGCTCGCCCTGCGAATAAAGCATGTCCCCATGGTCAGATGTAAAGACAAGTATAGTGTCGTTTCCCAGACCTGATTTGTTCAGCGTCTGAAGGATTTCTCCAATGCAGTCATCCAGTGCGGCAATATGAGCGTAGTAGCCGGCAAGGGCCTTGGCCGCTTGAGCTTCGAGACGTTTGGGGACATTAGGCCGCAATTTGATTTGCGCCTGACTGAATTGTTTTCTATACTTCTCGGGCGCCGTCTGGTAGGGCGCATGGGGCGGGCCCCACGAAAGAAAAAGAGCAAAAGGCCCGCCGTCCGTGTGCTCGCGAATGTAGCGCTGGGCCTCGCGGGTCTGGGCGATTGCGTCATAGCCATTCCATTTTAGCTTTATGTTCACATCTGCGTAATAGAAGGAGTTGTTGTAGTTATGCGTACAGCCGAACGCCTTCCAGAATTTAAAGCCCTGCCGTCTTTCTTTAGGAATAAAGGCAGTTCTTTGACGTCCGTCTAAATGCCACTTCCCAATATATCCGGTTTCATAGCCTGCGTTGTTATAGGCTTGAGCAATGGAAACAGCGTCAGTATTTAAGCATACATCGTTGAGAAAAACACCGTGCGTGAGCGGATATCGGCCGGTCAGCAAGCTCGCCCGATACGGACTACACACCGGACACCCGGACACAGCATTGCTGAAATTGACGCTCTCTGCGGCGAGTTCGTCGAGGTTCGGCGTCCTAACCTGCGTATTCCCCCCGCAGCCAGTATCTTGTGCACGCCATTGGTCCGCGAAGATAAAAACAAGATTCGGCTTTCGAGAAGCACGCTTCCTACCTGAACGCCGCGCCAAGGAGACTTTTTGATTCAGGACAATCGAAGCGGCCCCGACCGTTGCAGCCCGCAGAAACTGCCTTCTTCGGATATTGGCTTTTTTCATCGGATTTTGCCGTGCAATACTTTCAACATCGCCTGGGGCACGGGTCCCGTACTATACCAACTCTTTTAGATGCTTGATACTTCGCTGGGCTTGTTCGATAGTGCCGCACTCAACGCTCAAAACGATGTCACGCGGTGCACCCTTGCATACCTCGACCACCTTTTTCCAGTCTATAACGCCTTCACCGCAGGCACAGCCTGCCGGAGTACCTGTAACCTTGCCGCGTTCGTCCTCGGATTGCTGTATTGAAATATCTTTGGCGTGGAGATGTACTAAATTGTCCTTGACGCGCTCCAGCCACTCAATTGGGTCGTGACCGCTTAAGTAACTATTGCCGGTATCGAAGTTGATACCGATAGCCGGTGAATTGACAAGCTGATAAATCTTTTCCAGACCATCGGGACTTTTGCTGTACTGCTGGTGCGGCTCAATGCCAATCATAACACCGCGTCCCTCAGCAACCGCCGCCGCTTCGGTCAGCACATACTTCATCAACACGTGGTCTTCCTCTTCCGTCGTCCAGGCAGGTTTCGGACCTTCGTCACTGTTGACAACCGGCGCGCCACATTCGGCTGCGAAACGAATTGCTTGTTTAAGATAGTTGGTGCTGATATCCGGCTTGCACATAGGAGTATGTGCCGACAAGCCCGAAAGCTTAACGCCTGCCTTTTCGCAGGCCCGCTTCACCCGGAATGGGTCGTCCAGCATCGAAATAGTCGCGTAGTAGCCCGCTTCACTCATCAACTCGCGTCCCCAGTGGACCCACGGCTCGACATATTCATATCCCAGCTCCGCCGCTTTTTCTATTCCCAATTCAAACGACATATCGGCGTGTCGTACAAATTCAAGATTGACTCCAATGTAAACATTTGCCATTTCAAAGACCTCCCTTTCACAAGTAAACAATCAATTTTACAAACGCCATGGACTACGCATCGCACGCTTTAGCATCCTGTTCGCCGCCTCGCTTTTGACGAAACGTTCTTTTTTCGGGTCCCATTTGAGTTTTTGTTCAAGCCGAATCGCAATATCGCTGATCTGGCATATTATGTCCCCCCGGACAGACGCATCAACCGGAGATATCGTCTCAGCCCGGCTTTTCACGCAGTCCAGCAGATTCCTCACGTGGTTACCGCTCTTATGCAGGTGGATATCGTTCGGCCCAAACTCCGTCGAGAGCAGATCCTTCGGATGCGCGTTAATGCCCCCCCGGTCAACGTGCACCCATCCTTTAGTGCCTTCAAACGCCGTCCCGTGACCGGTCGTTCTTCCATAACGCTTTTTCCATTCTTCCGGATATGGATCGCCGGTAAAGTTCATAGTAACGCCGCTGGCATACTTGCACACGATATTCCAGTTCCTCGCCGTATCGCATACACCGTCGGGGCTGGGCCAGACGCCCGTCCCTTCGATCTCCAACGGCCCCGCAACTTTTTCACCACCGCCCCAGATGGCAATGTCGACAGGATGAATCCCCCAGCCGGCGATAAACCCAAGCGCATAATCGGAAATAAACCACCACAGCCTATTGGAGCAGCGATCCTTCGTGTAAGGCGTGTAAGGAGCGGGCCCCAGCCACATATCGTAATCAATCCAGTCCGGCTCAGGCACAGGTTTCGGCGACCCGCCTGAAGCGCTGCCGGGAGCCCATACGTTGATGGTGTGCAGCTTTCCTATCCGCTCGTTCAAAGCCAGTTCACACGCAAAACGGAAATTCCGACTGGAGCGCTGCTGCGTGCCGAACTGAAACTTTCTGCCGTAGCGGTGCACCGCTTCTCGCATCGCCTGGTCTTCGGCCACAGACAGGCCCATCGGTTTTTCCATGTAGACATCTTTTCCCGACCTAACCGCTGCCAGCGACACAAGAACATGCCAATGGTCAGTCGTAGCCACAAGAACAACATCAATATCTTCGCGTCCTACCAGTTCACGAAAGTCTTTGTAAGTCGCGCATCCATCGCTTTGATAGTGCTTATTCACCAGATTCTGGGCCGCATCGCGCGCCTGTTCTTTAAGGTCGCAAATCGCCACTACCTGAGCATCCCTTTGCCCAAGGAAATTCCGCATCACCCCGCTGCCCTGAGGCCCAACGCCAACGCAACCAACAATGATTCGATTACTTGCAGCAACGTTGCCGGCCTTACCCAGCGCTGATGACGAAACTAAATATGGAAAACCAATTGCCCCCACAGCGGTATCTGTGGCCCGCTTCAAAAATTTTCGTCGACTAATTCTTATTTGTCTCATAGCAAAAACTCCCTTACCTCATAATTAACCAATATAACGAGTTTACATAATCAATAATCAGTAATCAATTTCATAATCGCCACGGACTTCGCATCGGCTGTTTCAACATCCGGTTTGCCTGGTCGTCGTTAATAAACACTTCCTTCCCGGGATTCCATTTTAGCCTGCGTCCCAGTCGCACCGCGATATCACTTAGCTGGCACAGCGTATCAGAACGCACCGCTACATCCACAGGAGCTACGGTCTGTCGCCTGGTTCTCATACAGTCAAGCAAGTTCTTACTGTGATTGTCGCTCACCGGCAGATGAATTTCATCAGGACCCATCGTCTCTTTTAAAAGCGATGCCGGAGAGGCGCTGATACCCTGGCGATTAACGTGGACCCATCCTTTCTCTCCCTCAAAACGGGCTCCCTGCCTGTTCTTTGTGTTATCGGTGAAGTGAATGGTAACACCGTTAGGATACCGCAGGTTTACCTCCCAGCTCTTAGCACAATCCAATACTCCCTCATCAGGGAATACCGCCGTACCTTCAACTTCAGTCGGCCCGGTTAATTCTGTCCCGTTTCCCCACTGAGCAATATCCAAGTGGTGAACACCCCAAGCTGATATAAATCCAAGCGAATACAGGCTAATTAGTTCGTGTGTCCATCCGTTTAAGATAGCTTCAGTAAAGGGAGACCATTGTGCCGGACCAAGCCAAGCATGGTAATCCAAGCCTTGCGGAACTGGTTTTTGGGGGAACTTCTTATTGAAATCTCCAGCCGGTACGCCCACCCTAATGGTGTGGACTTTTCCGATTCTGCCGTTTCGCGCTAATTCACAGGCAAAACGGAAATTGCGGCCCGACCGCTGCTGCGTTCCAAACTGAAAGACACGTCCATACCGGTGAATAGTTTGACGGAGTATCTTCGCCTCTGCGAAACTCAACCCCACGGGCTTCTCCATGTACATGTCCTTGCCTTGCTTGGCTGCCTCGGTGGCCATTATCACATGCCAAAATACAGGTGAGGCGATGAGAACCGCATCGATATCCGATCTGGATAGAAGTTCAGAAAAATCATGGTAAGTTTTACATACTTTTTTGTTATATTTCTCATCAACCATCCTCCGGGCCAGTTGGTATCTTTCTTTGTTAACGTCGCACACCGCCACGACCTGGGCATCTGATAACTCCAGGAAGCTTTGCATGACTGCCCTGCCGCGTCCTCCCACTCCGATAACACCCATGACAATCCTATCGCCGGCGGCAACTCTGCCGGCCTTACCCAGCGCCGAAGACAAAACTAAATATGGAAAACCAATTGCCCCCACAGCGGTACCTGTGGCCCGCTTCAAAAAATGCCTTCGACTAATTCTTTTTTGTCTCATAACAAAAACTCCCTTACCTCATAATTAACCAATATAACGAGTTTACATAATCAATAATCAGTAATCAATTTCACAATCGCCACGGACTTCGCATCGGCTGTTTCAACATCCGGTTTGCCTGGTCATCGTCAACAAATCGCTCTTTTTCAGGATTCCATTTCAACGGCCGGCCAAGCCGGTATGCAATATTACCAAGGTGACAAACTGTTACCGAGCGGCAACCTATCTCTTCGTCGCAAACCGTTTTGCTGCGCGTTCGGATACATTCCAGGAAATTGCCTTGATGGCTTCTGCTTTCATAAAGGTGTATCTCATCGGGCTTGATTTTTTGCCTTGCGAGAGTCTCCGGCCAGGTGCGTAAATGTCCACGATTAACCTCAATCTTTCCTTCGGCACCCGTAAACAAAACACCGTTGGCCTTATCGCGAGTCATAATGACACCATTAGCGTACCTGTAAGTGAGCACCTTGAAGTCCTTACCATCAGGTGGAACAACTTCAACCGGGCCGCTGTCGTCCATGCCAAGACCCCATTGAGCGATATCAAAGTGGTGCGGCCCCCAGTTTGTCATCTCACCGCCGCCATAATCCCAATAGCCCATCCAGCCATGCCGTAAGAGGCCCGGATGGAAGGGCCTCCATGGTGCCGGACCCAGCCACATCTCCCAATCGATACAATCCGGCACAGGCTCTCCCGGCAGATTACATTCACGGGCAGGACCGCCAACACCAATCGTTACCGATTTGACGTCGCCGATGTAACCATTGCGGACCAGCTCGCAGGCAAAGCGAAAATTCCTGTCGGAACGCTGCTGCGTACCGATCTGATACACACGACCATAACGTTTGACCGCGTTAGCCATTGCGCGAGCTTCAGAGATAGTAAGTGACATCGGCTTCTCGCAGTAAATATCCTTGCCCGCCTTAGCAGCAGCGATATTTATTATGGCATTGGAGTGCGACGGCGTGGCAGTCACCACCGCATCAATATCATCCCGTGCCAAAAGCTCTCGAAAATCTTTGTAGGCGGCACAATCCTTATTGCCGTAGTATTTGTTGGCGATGTCACGAGCCTGATTTAGCCACCTATCATCGACATCACAGACCGCCACCATCTGCACTTCGGCACTGCCCATAAAACCTCCGGGCTCAACCCAATTCAAATTTGGGACGGTACCACCACGCCAACCCATATGGGCCGTTCCCTGGTTACCCATCCCAATGCAGGCCACTACAATTCGATTACTCGCGGCAACGCTGCCGGCCTTACCCATGGCCGAAGACGAAGCCAAATATGGAAAACCAAGTGTTCCCACAGCCGCACCGGCAGCCCGTTTCAAAAACCGCCTTCGACCAATTCCTCTTCGTCTCACAATAAGAACTCCCTTCTCCAATTACTAAACGAGTTCAACGGTCAATAATCAGTTCTACAGCCACCAGGGACTGCGCATCGGCCTTGTAAGCATCCGGTTTGCCCGGTCGTCGTTAATAAACTCTTCTTTGTCCGGATCCCACCGCAGCTTCCTGCCAAGGCGCATCGCGATGTCACTTAGCTGACAGAGTGTATCCGAGCGTACCGTCACTTCAACCGGAGCCACCGTTCTGGCCCGGGTCTTGACGCAGTCCAGAAAATTTTTCTGGTGGTGATTGCTTACCGGCAGATGAACTTCGTCCGAGCCGATTTCCTTCTTGAGTAACTCCTTCGGATGAGCGTCCACCTTACCGCCCAGATGCTCTTCCTTGACGAACACCCAGCCGTCGGTTCCTTCAAAACGAACACCAAGCGGATTCCTTTTCCCGTCGGTAAAATTCATTGTCACGCCATTGGCAAACTTAAGATTCACGTCCCAGCCGGTCGCGTTGTTGCATGTCCCGTCCGGCGGATACTCACCGACCCCCTCCACCTCCAAAGGCCCCGTAAGGTCCGTCCCGTTACCCCACGTCGCAATATCAATCGTATGAATGCCACAACCGGCAATCCATCCAAGAGAGTAATCACTGATATGCCACCAGTGACTGTTGCTCACCCGGTTCGGATGATAGGGTGCCCACGGTGCAGGCCCAAGCCAGAGATCATAATCGATCGAATCAGGAACCGGCATCGCCGGAAAGTTCTCGCTGACTATGCTGTACCGCGAAGCCACCGTGATTTTGCGAATCTTACCGACCCGGCCGCTCAAAACCATCTCGCAGGCAAAACGGGAATTCCGACTCGACCGCTCCTGCGTGCCGAACTGAAACACCCGGCCATACCGATTAACCTCCTGGCGCAGCACCTGTCCCTGCTCAACGCTCATGCCTAACGGCTTCTCACAATATACATCCTTGCCCGACCGCACCGACTGTAAAGCGTGCGGCACGTGCCAGTGGTCCGTAGAACCAACCACAACCGCGTCTATATCGCCGCGTTCGCAAAGTTCGCGGAAATCATTGTACCCTGTGCACACTTTTTTGCCGTAGTGCTTATCCACCCGCTGCAGGGCCCTATCGCGATTTGGCCGTTTCACATCGCACACCGCCACTACCTGCGCGTCAGCCAAGTTAATAAAATTACTCAGCAATGCCCCTCCTCGCCCGCCTGTGCCGATAAAGCCCATCACAATTCGATTGCTCGCAGCAACGTTGCCGGCCTTACCCAATGCCGAGGACGAAATTATATATGGAAAACCTATCACCCCCACAGCGGCACCCGCTGCCTTTTTCAAAAAACCCCGCCGTGTAATATCTTTATACCTCTGCATAACCCATCTCCTTTCCATAGAATGCTTTATTTATATCTGTATCTACCTGACGAAAGTCCCGTAAGGGGCGCTGCGCGAATCAAAATGGCCTATCAATTGTAACCAAAACCGCAATTGGCGTCAAAAGAAAAAGCCGAAAAACCATAGGGCCGACTGGAACATCGGATGGTTGGCCACTGAGGAGATAACCATAGATGTATGGAGATTTGTGACGCTGGGCTGATGTAACCAGTGTAAGAGGGTTTTCTGGGCGTTGCCTGGTTTGCTATCCAGAGTGATTAGATAACTAACGTTACTACACAAAACGCCATTGGGTGTCGCTTATATCTGCTGATTGAGTTTGATCATATTTTTAGCTGTCTCAAGGAGTCTCTTTCGCAGTGCCTTTGGTGCCAGGACCTGGACCTGGTCGCCATAGCCGAGAATCCACCAGGCTATCTCACCCAGACCGTCAACGCGAAACTCCACGGTGGCGGAGCCGTCGCTGCTGCGAGTGACCTCCTGCGTGCTGTGCCATTGCACCTCGGTGACATTGTTAGCCACTTTGGGCAGGAACCGCAGCTTGACATTGTAGATTCTGCCTTCCGGTATCATTGACCAGGCCTTGCCAAAGTAGTCATACAAATCGAAATTCTCACCGCCCAGGAAACACTGCTCTGTAGTTTTTAATTCCTTGATGCGGTTAAGCTTAAAGGTGCGGATGCTTTTGTGCAGGCTGGAGTAGCCCAGCACATACCAGGCCCGCTGGTTGTATAGCAGATGATAGGGACACAGCTGGACGTCAATAATTCTGCCCTCGAAAAGCGAATGGTAGCGAATGCTTACCTTGCGTTTCTTGGTGATAGCTTTTTGCAATTGTGCGAAGGTCCTATCAAGTCCGCCGGAATGGTAGATAGGCGCCTGTGCGCCGGCCCTGGTAGAGATATTTCGCAGGGCTGTATTGCAATACTGTCTGATTCCGGCAGGCAGATTGTTTTCGATTTTCAAAGCGGCCAGCAGCGCTGAATTTTTGAACGGCAACTGTATCTGGTTACGCGCCTTGTGGACCAGCAGAAGCAGACTCAGTGCCTCTTGCAGGTTCAAATCTACAGGCGGCAGGAAAAACTCAGGCTTTATGGTATAACCGCCGGTCCCGGCATCGTAGCGAAACGGCACGCCGATAGCCCGCAGCTCTTTCAAATCGCGGAAGACCGTCCGCCGGCTCGTCCCAAACATTTTCGACATATCGCTAACGGCATAGCCTTTTCCTGCCTGCAATGTCGTTAAAATCTGCATGACTCTACTGATTCTGCTGGATTTCATAGCCTGGCTCCTTGGAAAATTAGGGACAGCCAGGAAACCGTTGGCAGTCCCGAATTTTCCGTTAACTTCTCAATAGGATTGTGATTATACAGCCAATATGAGGGCGATGTCAAAACCTTGGTTTGGCATGCCAAGACTGAGGACTGAGAATCTGACTTCTGACATCTTAATTATGGTGTAGCGATTCTTGCGCAGCGATTTCGGCGGCCGGTATTGGGACTTCAAATTGCTGATTATTCTGGTATACTTAACTTTTTCTATAACTATAGCCTTATATTAGATATGGACAGAAGTTATGGCGTTACCGGTAGTAGCAATAATTGGTCGGCCGAATGTGGGCAAGAGCAGTCTCTTTAACGCGCTGGCCGGTGAGATGATAAGTATAGTCGAGCCGACGTCTGGCGTTACAAGAGACCGTGTCAGTACCTTCATCGGAAAAGACGACCACTATTTTGAGCTTATCGATACCGGCGGATACGGAGTAGTAGATAGCGACCAGTTGAGCGAGCATATCGAACAGCAAATCATTGTGGCGATTGAATCGGCTAATCTCGTGATTTTCATGGTCGACATTCGCGATGGCGTTGTGCCGCTGGACGAAAAAATAGCCCGGCTCCTGCGCAAGAACGAGCTTGACGTTATCGGCGTTGCCAACAAAGCTGACAATGCCAGGATGTTTCCGGCGGCAGGCGAATTCGGCAAGCTCGGGTTTGGCGAATTCTTGTGTATCTCAGTGAAGAACAATCTTAATAAAGCCGTTCTGCTCGATAGGGTCTTTGAAAGAATCGAGCATCTCGAATCGGCTAAGCCAAAAGAGCCGGCTATGAAGATAGCGATAGTCGGCAAGCGAAACACCGGCAAAAGTACCCTTGTAAACGCTATGGTGGGTTCGGAGAGGGTCATCGTCAGCGAGACGCCGGGTACGACCAGGGACGCTGTGGACGTGCGGTTCGAAAAAGACGGCAAAACCATCATTGTTATTGACACCGCAGGGATAAGAAAAAAGAGCAAAATAGCTAACAGTATTGAGTTTTACAGCTACGTCCGTGCGACATGGTCTATCCGCCGGGCTGACGTTGTGCTGCTTCTGATAGATGCGACGCTGCCGGTTTCGCAGATCGATAAGAAAGTGGCCAGATTCATCGCTGAAGAATGCAAGAGCTGTATATTGGTCGTAAACAAATGGGACCTTGCCAAGGAGACTGCCGTCACCGGTGACTATGAGGGATATTTGACAAAGCTGCTGCCAGGCTTAAAATATGCACCAATAGCTTTTACCACTGCAACCGAGGCAAAAAACGTCCATAGCGTTTTGGATTTGGCGGCTGAAATCTTCAAGCAGACCACAACATGGATACCCACTGCCAAATTGAACAAGGCATTTGAAATCATAAAGACAGAGAAAATTGGCGGAGTCAAAGGCAAAGGCAGCTGGCCAAAGATTTACTATGCCACACAAATTTCTGTCAACCCGATTACGATACTTATGTTTGTAAATAAGCCGGAACTGTTTGAGGAGAATTATCGCCGATTTATCATAAACAGATTGCGAGAGCTGCTGCCGGTAGAAGAGGTGCCCATAAGACTGTTAGCCCGCTCACACAGGAAATAAGCCCCTATTCACAAGGAAAGATTGGAATGGATACGCTTTTACTGATGCTGGTTTGCGGCGGTGGGTATTTAGTAGCTTATTACACTTATGGGCGATTCCTTGCCAAAAAGATATTCAAACTTAATAAAGATGCACGCGTGCCATCGGTGGAGCTCCGAGACGGCATCGATTATGTCCCCGCCCGCAAAGGCATAATCTTCGGACATCACTTCACATCAATAGCAGGTACGGGGCCAATTGTTGGGCCAGCGATAGGAATTATCTGGGGCTGGCTGCCGGCTATACTGTGGGTGACCTTCGGCTGTATCCTTATGGGCGCTGTGCACGATTTCGGAGCGCTGGTAGTATCAATGCGAAACCAGGGCAAAAGCATCTCAGAAGCAGCCGCAAAGTATATCAATGTACGCGTGCGATTTATATTCTTCGCGATTGTGTTTTTGAGCTTGCTAATTGTTATCGCCATATTCGGCGTTGTGATTGCAGCGGTCTTCACACGGTTTCCAGAATCGATTTTGCCGGTCTGGCTGGAGATTCCGATAGCTATCGCGCTTGGCTGGGCGGTTTATAAAAAAAGTGCCAATGTAATACTTTCAACAATTGTGGCTGTGGCGGCGATGTATCTAACCGTCGGGTTAGGGGCGTATATCGAGAGCGTCAGGCCAGGGCTGCTTGCACTGCCGGAGTGCTCGTGGCTGCCGCCAGCCACGGGTTTGTGGGTGATAATTTTGTTAATCTACGCCTGGGTGGCTTCGACGCTGCCGGTAACCACGCTTTTGCAGCCGAGGGATTACATTAACGCCTGGCAGCTCTTTATTGCTATGGCCCTTTTGGTCGGCGGAACGGTGGCAGCGTCATTAAGGGGCAATCTCCCTCTCGCAGCACCCTGCATCAATCCGTTGCCGCCGACAAATGTCCCGCCGATATGGCCGTTTATGTTTGTCATAATCGCCTGCGGCGCCATCAGCGGCTTCCATTCCCTCGTGGCCTCCGGCACAAGCGCCAAACAAGTAGCAAAGGAGTCAGACAGTTTGTTTGTCGGATACGGCTCAATGCTGTTGGAAGGCTTCCTGGCGGTACTGGTTATTATCTGCGTCGCAGCCGGGGTAGCAATGGCCCTAAAACTCGAGAACGGAACAATCCTGACCGGAAAGGCCGCCTGGCAACACTACTATAGCACCTGGATAGGGGCCAAAGGACTGTCTGACAAGATAGCCCCTGTGGTCATCGGCGCAGCCAATATAATGGGGGCGCTCGGCCTGCCCAAGGTGGTCGGAATTACACTTATGGGCGTGTTCATCGCATCGTTTGCCGGCACAACTCTCGATACCTCGGTGCGAATCCAGCGCTACGTAATAAGTGAACTGGCAACCGATTTGCGAATCCCCCATTTGGCCAACAGATGGGCAGCGACCACTTTCGCTGTGCTTACCGCAGCGGGATTGGCCTTCGCCACCGGAGCGAGTGGCCGCGGCGCAATGATACTCTGGCCCCTGTTCGGGAGCTCAAATCAACTTCTGGCAGCCCTGGCACTGCTGGTGATAACGATTTATCTAAAACGCAAGGGTGGATTGAAATTCGTGGTTACCGCCGTGCCGTGTCTGATTATGCTGGTGATTACAAACTGGGCTATGGTCAAAAACGAAATGAATTTTATCGCCGACAAAAATTGGCTCCTCGTTACAATCGGGGCGGGAATATTTGCACTGGCATTGTGGATGACAGTTGAGGCACTGATAGCGTTCTTTAGTCTTCCGTACTCTTCGGCGTCTCAGCAGAAGATACAGGAGTCAATATAAATTGGGCAACTGCCGGTTTCTGGTTTAGCTCAATTTCGCCCTTGCGGAGAAACTTTTCGGGGAAGTTGTAAACAACTTCTCTTTTTAGTTTCTCCGTAGTGTTTTCATCACCATCAAGAATATACAGGGTCATCCGGGGAAATGGTTGCAGCTTATAGGCCCGTTCCGCCTCAGGTGTGGCTTTGATGTAAATGGGACCCAGTTCGTGCAGATTGGTTACCTCAACAGTATATTTGCCCTGCAGGATTGGACTTATTGGACTTAATGAGACGTTGAGTGTTGCTATAGTTATGGTGCACTCTCCAAGCCGGTCCGGTTCCAGCGGCATTGTAATTTCGACAGGTTTGGGGGCCTCTCTGATTTGGCTGGCCGTCAGCCTAATATAGGGTAGTTTTTCAATAGCCGACACTCTTGCATGCTCAATTTCCCTGGGTGTCAGCAAAACTTCTGCAATGCGTTTTTCGGCGCCCCAATTCTCCGGTACAAGCATCTCCACTTGCCCCGGCTTAACGGTTGCTTCGCCAATTGGGTTTTGGTCCTCATCTACACACTTTACATCCAACCGCCTGCTAACAAGCCCAACAACTTTGACGGAGACCGTCTCCGGCTTGCATTTTTCGACTTTGAGACCGAGGTCATTTATTTCCGCGGCTTTCTGCAAGAATGGCAACAGTGGTAAAGGATAGGTGCCAGGTTCATTCATTTTTTCTTTTGCAGCATCAAAGTCAATCTTGAGCCCCTCTTCCTCTTCCAATTTCTTACGCATCTCATTAATTTTGCGCAGGGGACCTTTAAGAACCATCTCTTCAATAGAAACAGACGACGCGTCGTCGAAACTTACCCAAAGTTTGGGATTAGACTTGACAACACTTATCACAGCGTTGGAAATGGGCAATTTTTTATCCAGAGCCAAGTCTGCGAAGACCCAGATTAAGATTGTTATGAATACCACAATGGCTATTTTGCCGTATTTGAGCTTTGTAATCATTTTGATTTGCTGATACTATGCGAAATCTTTATAGCCCTGGCCAGTGTCTTTACCGGGATGCCTCGCCAGAAACCTCTGGCCAATTGGCACTCCCTCGGCCAGCGTGCTGGTCAGCTGCTTTCTTAGCTGAGATTCACTTATGTTTCGGATTAACTTTCCCTTCCGGGCAAGCGAAATGACACCGGTTTCTTCACTTATGACTAAACAGGCAGCGTCCGAACCTGCCGTTATGCCTATAGCAGCCCTGTGCCGGGAACCAAGTTCAACGCCGTCAATACTGCCGGCTTCAGCCAAAGGCAACTGCACCCTGGCGGCAACTACTCTATCGCCTCGTATTATAACGGCCATATCGTGAAGAGCAGTGCCTGGGTGAAAAATAGTCTTGAGCAGCTCAGCCGTAACCATGGCATCGACCCGGACGCCAGCTTCTACAAACTCACCTAACGCTACCCGCTTTTCAATAACAATGATAGCTCCGGTTTTGGTGGCGGAAAGTTCCGTTACGGCGGTGACCATTTCTTCGACGGTTTTTGCTAACTGCTGCGAAGACGTTGCCCAAAACTTGGGCTGACCTATTCGTATAAGTGCTCTTCGAATTTCGGGCTGAAATGCTGCGACAGTAATGACCAAAACCCCAATCAAAAAGCCCCTGTAAAGATACTCCAGGCGTTCTAATCTGAGCTGCTCGGCTACCAAGTTTAAGATGAGCACGCCTGCAATGAGAATGAATATTACGCTGCGGAATAACCTTTCTCCGCGAGTGCCTTCGAGGAAGTCCACAACCCAGTAAACAACCAGGCCGATAAGAAACAACTCGATAACAACACGCCACCATTCATACCCTGCCACCCGGTAGAAATAGTCCATGAGCGTTTCCACAAATCAAATCCTTTTTACAAGTGCACAAGAACATAGGAGCACAAGGGAACCTATGATTTATGCAACTCTACACTTGTGCCCTTGTGCTCTACATATCAGGGTATTCTTTTATCGGTGAGCTTGCTTGGTTTATCGAAGAGCATAACCTTGTCTATGTCTTCTATCATCTCCTGCTGATTAATACGAAGAATGCGCTGGTGCCTTCTATGCCCCTCAGCCGTGGTCTCACCCAGCTGGCCGGAAGATCCACAACCACAAGGTAAGAAGACCAAAGCATACAAGAAAACAGCCAAAATCACTTTACAGACAAAAACAGAAGTACTTTTCATCATTTTTTCCTTTTTTGAAATCTAACAAGCCGGCTATACTTCTCAGACAATCGTTTTCGTACCGGTCAGCCGACACATTTACCATTTGAGCGGCACAAAACCCACCACTATCCATTGGTTTATTATAGCAGCCACCGACCCGCCTGTCAACTCAAAAAGATTCCTCACCAGTCCGAGCACTGGCTAAAATCCAAATTTACTTGACTCATTACAGCCAAAATGGTAATAATCGCTGGTTCGAGACAAATAAGAGGAAATAAAAATGGAAAATAATCGACGGGACTTTCTGAAGATGGTGGCTTCCGGTGTGGCTACGGCGGCATTGCCCGGGTATGCACAGGAACCAAAGAAAGAAGAAAAAAAGGGCAAATCCGCGGCGCAGACGGTGCTGCCCCGCTGGCGGGGTTTTAATCTGCTGGATATGTTCACAATGCGAAGCAAAGGCGATTTCCAGGAAGATGATTTCCGATGGATGCGCGACTGGGGCTTTGACTTCGTTCGTTTTCCGATGTGCTATCGGCTGTGGATAAAGGACGGAGACGATTATAAAATCCACGAGCCGATGCTCGAAAAGCTTGACCGGGCTGTGCAGCTTGCCGGTAAATACGGCCTCCACGTCAGCCTGAACTTTCACCGCGGCCCGGGGTATTCGGTGAACAGGGAATTCACCGAGCCGCATAACCTCTGGAAAGATGCCGAGCCGCTCAAGGCGTTCTGCTTTCATTGGCAGATGCTGGCCAGACGATACAAGGGCATCTCGAAGGACAAGCTGAGCTTCGACCTTATTAATGAGCCGCCATCTATCGGCTCTCGTATGAGCCGGGCCGACCATGAGCGGGTAGTTCGGACGGCGGTGGCGGCCATTCGCAAGATAAACCCCGACCGCATCGTCGTAGCCGATGGTATGAGCTGGGGCAATGAGCCGGCGCCGGAGTTGGCCGACCTTGGCATCGCCCAGAGCACCCGTGCGTATCAGCCTATGTTCGTCAGTCACTACAAGGCCTCGTGGGTTCGCGGCGATAGATTCCCTATGCCTACCTGGCCCGGGCACGGCTGGGACCGCAAACGCCTGGAACAGCACTACCAGAAGTGGGCTGACCTTGCCAAAAAAGGTGTGGGTGTGCACTGCGGGGAAGGCGGCGCATACAATAAGACGCCGCACAAGGTGGTTTTAGCCTGGTTGCGGGATGTGCTGGAGATACTTACCGGCCACGGCATCGGCTTAGCCCTTTGGAACTTCCGTGGGTCATTCGGCATTCTCGACTCCGGCCGAAAGGATGTGAAGTACGAGGACTTCCACGGCCATAAGCTCGACCGCAAGTTGCTGAAACTACTGCAGCAGTTCAAATAGTCAGGCGTCTGGACTGGTTGCTGAAGGCTGAGAATCTTCGTCCTCATATTGAAATATATCTTCTATCGGCATACCAAAAGTGCGGGCTATTTTGAAGGCAAGAGGCAAAGACGGTGCGTATTTGCCGGCTTCGATGGCGATGATAGTCTGGCGGGTTACGCCTGTCTTGTTTGCCAACTGCTGCTGGGTCATTTCACCGTTTTCAAAACGCAGACGGCGAATCTGATTTTTTAAATCACTTTTCGCCATCTTTACCTCCCCAGCCGTACTGAACAAGAACAACCAACGACAAGATGAGCATAAAAAAAATAAATGCAACGTAAATAATGGCCGACAGTAATGAAATCTTAATGGAAGCTTCTGCTCCAAGCAAAAAAAGTGCAACCAGGTAAGAAATACATAAAATGGTAAATCCGGAAACAGAGGCGGCTATAACGGACCTTTTAATGATAACTCTGTCACGCTCATCGAGTTCTACCTTAGACTTTTTTCTACTTCTATTAAGCCACACGATCGGCAGAACGAAAAAGACAACAGCTAACAGCATATGCCACACAATAATTCCTGGCGTTGGAAAACCTTTGTAATCCAAGATACCGGTTAAATCAACTACAGCCACAGCAACCAGCATCGCTGATAAATAAATCCCGAACCAGGCACCTTTCTGTGTCATATTCATGATTTTTCTCCTTTACCTCCCCTGCCGTACTGAACTATAACAGCTATCGACCAGGTTATCCTAAATAATACAGCTGCAAAGACAAGCACCCCTCCAAGGTACATAACGTGAATACTACCATTTCCAATAGCGAGTATTGGGATAATGCAAATCAAAATGAACATATACCAGAAAATAATAAATGATATCCTGGTTGCTCGATTTTTAATTTGCTCATCGCGTTCATCAAATGCAATTTCACCTGGCTTAAGCGGAAAGATCACCCTGTATAAGTGAACGAACACAAACAAACAAAAGGGGATAACAGCGCTAAACTCTTTACCCCGCCAATATTTTGCTGCTACCAATAAAACAACGGTAGCGAACAGTGTTGCCGCAATAGTCACTATCAATTGATACCATGCGTATTTCAAAACTCTATTCATTGTCTTTTCCTCCAGCCGTACTCTTGCAATGTCGCTATCGCCTGTATCAGCGTAACATAAAACATCCCGCCGAACACCATCCAGGCCAGATACAGGACACTTACCTTCCCATCCGGGCCGAGCACGAAAAATGGAGCCATCGCCGCCAGCACAAACAGGGGCCAGAAAGTCCAATACGCTGCCAGCATTGCCTTTCTTTTTATGAGCAAATCCCTTTCGTCAAGCTGTACCTCTTGCTTATCTTTTCTGAAAATCAGCGGGGCTAAAGCAACGAATGCCATCACTCCTATAAATGCGAATCCAGCAGCTGCCCGACGCAGCGGCCAGCCAAAACCGAAGTACAACACACCAACAGTCGTTAGGCTCATAACCAGCGCCAATATCTGCACCACCAACGTAAACCAAGCCATTTTCTGCCATCTATTCATGATTTTTCTCCTTTGTTCCTCCAGCCGTACTGAACCAGAATTGCCACCGAGTAGACTAACAGAGCACCGAGCAGCACGCTCAAATTGATAAAGGCAAGCAGCCAAACCGGGATCGACCCTTTTACCCCAACCACAAACCGGGGAATTGTGGCTGCCGCGGCTAACAAAATCCAAACTGAAACGAAGCTGGCTATGACCGCTCTGTATTTGATTAAGTTGTCACGCTCATCTGAATCAACCTCAGCCGGGCTTTGTTTTCTTCGCAGAAGAACGATTGATGTCACCATGAAGGCGCAAAAGACCGCCAAGGGCCAGAATCGCTCAAAGGCTTCAGGCACTGTCTTCAATATGACGAGTCTTGCGACTACCCAGATGATAATCGCGATACACAGCAACGCGCCCGCCAGATTAAACCACGCCACTTTTTGTGTTTTATTCATGTTTTTTTCCTTCCCCAGCCGTACTGAACCAGAATCGCCACAGAATGGACAAAGAACATACTGAGGCCAGCTCCCCCAAATATGTTAGGCAGCCAGATAACCGATATTGAGGCTTTCGGCCCAAGAATAAAAAATGGAATCATACACACCAGGCCGACGAGCAGATATGATGTGCCAAAACCTGCAAGTGCAGCCCTTCTGTTAATCAACCTGTCACGTTCGTCGAGAGTAACCTTGCCTTTATCTGTGTGGAAAATTAGAGGTGAAAAGCCCCCGAGGCCTGCGATACCTAAAAATCCGAGACCTGCAAGCGCTCTTGGCATTCCAACTTTGAAGTACAATATCGCAATCGCTATGCAACTGAGAAGAAAAGCTACGGATATCGTAACTACGAAAGACCACGCTATTTTTTGTACTCTATTCATGATTTTTCTCCTTTGTTTGTCCAGCCGTACTGCGCAAGAATGGCTACAGAATGAGCCAGCATTAAGGTCATAAATCCACCCATTACTGTTAGCGGCAGCACGTTAACCGAGATGGTACCTTTCGGACCATAGATAAACCATGTGGTCATACACACAATGACAAAGAAAAGATAAGATGCACAATAACCCAGAAACCATGCTCTCATGTAAAAGAGTTGATCACGCTCATCGAATCGCACTTTTCCTTGTCCTTTTTTGAAGATTAACTGGGAAAACACTCCAAGGCCGCCTATACCCATGAGCCCGAAGCCCCCAGGGAGGCCTATACTCATGAGCGCGAAGCCCCAAAGTGCTTTAGGCATCCCAAATATCAAGTAGAATATGACTACTGCTATAATGCTGAGAATAAGGCTTATCGATACTGTAATTAGACAGGACCATGCTATTTTCTGCGCTCTATTCATGATATTCATCCTTTTCCATCTGTAACTTTCTTTTGTTTATGTAAAGCATACTAAACATAATGTAAAGGAAACTATACTATATGTCAAGTATATATTACATTTTTTTGTAAAATTTTTTGAAAAATTAGCTGTTTTAGGGCTGGATTTTTGGTAACTGCTTTGGCAATAAGCTATTACGCCAAATCAGAAAACATTGTATTTTTCGTAAATTTAGGCAGAAACTTCTGTTTTGGCACTTGTACCCGTATGTACTTGAGAAATCGGCTGGCTTGAATTTGTAAAGTAATAGGTGGAAGAATCTGGTGCTGAAATTTGCCGGATATTTCCGATATACCTCTTATGACAGTAGTCGATTTACAGACAAAACAGTGTCTATTTTGCGCCGAGACCATACAGGCTCAGGCCATCAAGTGCCGGTTCTGCGGGGAATATTTGAACAGCAAGAAGGCCAAAGCCCTTCAAAACAGCTCAGAATCGAATTCCCAGTCATCCGAAGACGAAAAAACTGATGATAAACTCCTGTTTGCAGGTAAGCCATCTCTGTGGGGAATGGCGCCGGCGATTGTCAAGGGTCTGTTTTTTCTCGTTATGGCAGGTCTTTTGATAAAACTGCCTCTCGAAAGCATGGCTGATGAGCTGCTGGGTTTGAAACTTACCGACAATCAGGCGTTGGCATTCGGCCAATACAGGGTCATTGCCGGTCTTGGGCTCGCCACAGTTGTTGTGCTTATACTTCTTGTAAAAATCGTCAGGCTCAAAATGATTTATTACGAAGTTACAGCCGAGCGGATTGAGTGGGGACGGGGTATTTTCGACAGAAGGGTTGACAATCTGGATATGTTCAGAGTGATTGACCTGAAAATGCGCAGGAGCCTGTTCGATTGTATTGTCGGGATAGGTACTGTGGGATTGATAACAACCGACAAAACGGACCCGGAGTTCGACTTCGAAAAGATACGAAGGCCTCGCGCACTGTACGACATTATCAAAAAAGCCAGCCTTGATGCAGACCAACAAAACCGTGTCATACACCTGGAGTAATGAGCTGGCAGAAACTTTAGATTAGTTGCTTTTGCAATCGATTAGCGCTGCTTGTTCGTGTTTAAGCAACTTTGCTTTTAAGTCCTTTCCTCCGGCAGCGGAGAAGCCGCCGATTTGGCCATTGCTGCAGACTACGCGGTGGCAGGGGATAATCAGCGGCAGTGGATTTTTGGCCAGTGCGCCGCCGACAGCTCGACTTGCGGCGGGTCGGCCTGATTTTTTCGCTAAGGTCGAATAGCTTACCGTCCGGCCGAATTCTATATCTCTGCAGACAGTCAAAACCAAGCTAAGAAAAGAACTATATCCATCCAGAACGACAGGGATATCTGTAAAATTTGTGACGGCACCTTCAAAATAAGCGATTATCTGGTCCTGGGCCGTTTTGAAAATGATTTTGTCATATCGGGGATTTGGAATATTCTGTAAAAGCTGCGATTCGACCCTTTCAGGCTCTGGCCCAGGCAGACAAGTTCTCAAAAGGCCGAATTCGGTGCCGACAAGGCCGAAATAGCCCCATTTGGTCTTAAAAATCGTATATTTTATCGCTTTTTGCATTTTTTACTTATAATTCGCTGGTGAAATATTATCTAATGTGCCAAATTCCTTGACGCAAGAGCAAAATTCTGTTAAGTATAGTGGTTTTTATAAAAAATGGCCACCAAAGGAAACGGAAAACGCAAGGCCATAGTACGAAATTCAAAATTTGATTTGAGATTGCTTTCCGCCAGAGGCGGAGTTTCAGCGCTTCGCTCGCCCCGTAAGTTGGCCGTTGGTCTTACGAGGCTCGCAATGACAATCTGATTGTGCGCAAAATATACGATATACGACACACACAATACGCCATATTACTTTCTTTTGGCATTTAATTTATGTCTCTTGAAGAACTAAGAAAGCGGATAGACGAACTCGACCATCAGCTCGTGAAACTGCTGAACGAGCGTGCGCGCGTTGTGGTAGAGATAGGAAAGCTAAAGAGCAAAACCGATAAACCTATCTACGCACCGGACCGCGAAAAAGAGGTGTTGGCCAAGATTGCCGAGGCCAATAAGGGCCCACTTCCGGACAAGTGCCTGGTGGCGATTTGGCGTGAGCTGATGAGCGGCTCTTTTGTGTTGGAGAGGCCATTGCGAATCGGCTATCTTGGTCCCGGCGGCAGCTTCAGCCACACTGCGGCTATGCTCAAATTCGGCCAGAGCGTCGAATATGAGCCGCTGGCGGATATCACAAGTATCTTTGATGAAGTCAGCAAGGGTCATTGTGATCTGGGCCTTGCGCCGATAGAGAATACCACGGGCGGCGGCGTAATAGAAACACTCGACGCGCTGATAGATTCAGATGTGAAAGTCTGCGCCGAGGTCCTAATGGCGATTCATCATAATCTTTTAGGCAATTGCTCGCTGGAAGAAATCAAGAAGATTTACTCAAAGCCGGAAGTATTCGCTCAGTGCCGAAACTGGTTAAGCGCCACCTTTAAGGGGGCACAGACTGTCCCGGTTGCTTCCACTGCCAAGGCGGCACAACTGGCCTCAGAAGAATCAGGCGCTGCAGCGATTGGCTCCAGAGTCGCAGCGGAGCTGTATGGGCTGAGGATTGTCTGCGAAGATATCGAGGATATTGCTAATAATGTAACCAGATTTCTGGTAATCAGCCAGGAAGATGCAAAGCCGACAGGCGAAGATAAAACCGCTATACTGTTTAGCACCGCTCATAAGGCCGGTGCCCTGGCCGATGTGCTCGATGTTTTCAAACGACACAATATCAATCTGACAAATATAGAATCCAGGCCCAGCAAGAAAAGGCAGTGGGAATACTATTTCTTCGTGGATTTTGTTGGACACAGGACGGAGAAACAAGTTCAAAAGGGACTGGAAGAGGCCCGTAAGTATTGCCTACAGCTTTCGATATTAGGCAGTTTCCCGAGGGCAACCGAATTGCTTTAATCGCAGCCCGCGGCCCGTAACCCAAGCGACGAGACACGAGCGCCGGGTTACGAATTCAGGAGAGTTTTTATGAGAAAGCCATTTGTGGCCGGCAACTGGAAGATGAATACCGACAGTCACAGCAGTGTAAATCTGGCTGAGAGGATTGCTTCCGGGTCTTCGGAGATAGCGGGCCAGAGCGTTAGCGTGGCGGTCTTCCCGCCTTTTGTTTATCTGCGATCCGTGTTCAAGGCCCTTAGTGTATCGAACATTGCGGTCGGCGCGCAGGATTTTTACTTTGAGCAAAATGGAGCTTTTACCGGCGAGATAAGTGCGTCGATGTTAAAGGATATTGGCTGTACCTATGCCTTGTGCGGTCATTCGGAACGTCGGCACGTTATCGGTGAGAGAGACGAGTTAATAAATAAAAAAGTTGCTGCTGCTATTTCCGGCGGCCTTTTGCCGATATTATGTGTGGGCGAGCTGCTCACCGAGCGCAAAGCTTCGCAAACAAATGAAGTAGTGACCCGACAGATAAAGAATGGTCTGGCCGGCTTAAATGCCGAGAAGGTCTCTGCGGTAACCATAGCTTATGAACCCGTCTGGGCTATCGGGACAGGCCTGACGGCGACGCCGCAGCAGGCACAAGAAGCGCACGAACTCGTGCGAAAGCTGCTTGCCGAAATGTATGACGAGCGATTAGCTGAGGAAATCCGCATTCTCTACGGCGGCTCGGTCAAGCCGGACAACGCAGCAGAGTTGATGCGTCAGCAGGATATAGATGGGCTGCTGGTCGGCGGGGCAAGTTTAAATGCAGATGATTTTTTGACGATAATTCGGGCGGCAGTGTAATTGACAATTGACTATTGAAAAAGAAAAAACAGAAACGGCGATTGCGTAACAATAGTAAATAGAAAGGTAAATAGTCGATTGAAAGGGGAACGAATATGATTGTTTTAGCGTTGTCGGCAGACAGTTTTATTATGAAGGTCGTCGCCGTCCTTTTTGTTATTTGCTCCGTGGCATTGATTCTAATCATTTTGGTTCAAAAGGGCAGAGGCGGCGGTTTAAGTGCGGCGTTCGGCGGAGGTATAGCAAGCGGGATTCTGGGTTCCAAAACCGGAGATTTTTTGACGTGGGTTACAATAGTGCTGGTAGGTATATTTCTTACTCTTGCGGTGGTGATGGCCAGATCCTACAAACCGTCCGATTTTGACGAGGGTACACCACAGCGGACCACCTTTCCCACAGAGCCGCCGCGAGGTCCGGAGCTGCCATCGCCGATTGACAAGGTCGGGACCACAGCCAGCAGCGAAAGTACCGATGCAAATCTGCCCGGCTTGAGGTGAAAATTTTTATAAGCGCTCTATAATAACGGGAACCGCATTTTACCCGCCCGCCGGTGGGCAAAGTAGGAAGCCTGCCGAATGCGAAGCTGAATTAGTTTGAAAGTGCAGTGGCTATGATAAGTAGCATGACCGGATATGGAGATGCAGAGGGCCAGCTCAATGGCGTAACCTACACGGTGGAAATCAAGACGGTTAACAACCGTTACCTCAAGACCAATATAAAATTGCAGGAGGCAGTAGCGTTTCTGGAAGAAGCTATTGATAAGCTTCTGCGAAGAAACCTGTCACGCGGGACGGTGAATTATGTGCTTCGGCTCAAAAATGCATCAGTGAGTGTGCTCTTTGATATAGACGAGACGGCTTTGCGAGCCGTTATGGAAAGATTGAGCCGGATTGCCTCCTCGGCTGATATAAAATGTCCGATTGATATTAGCGGCTTGCTTAACCTTCCGGGGATATTGGAGCCTGCATCGCCGGATGAAAAAACGGCCGAACAAATCAAGAAGACGGTCTTAGGAATCAGCCAGGAGGCAATCGAGAAGCTTAAACAAATGCGTGTCGCCGAAGGAACCGCTCTTGAAGCTGATTTGAAAAAACACTGCAGTGCTATAAAGCAGGACCTTGAGCGAATATGTGCTCGCAGGGCGGTTGTCCTGCAGAGATATGCAGAGAAACTAAAGAAAAGAGTTAACGAACTGCTCGCGGGTGCAAAACTGAAGTTGGACGAAGAAACGCTTGCCAGAGAAGTGGCGATTTTCGCCGAGAGATCGGATATATCCGAGGAGATTGCTCGGCTGGATTCGCACCTGCAGCAACTGCTTGAGGGCTGTCAGGCAAATGGCCAGGCCGGGCGCAGGCTGGACTTTATCAGCCAGGAGATGCTCAGAGAAGCTAACACCATTGCCAGCAAGGCCTCTGATACCGAGATTACCAGCTGCGTGGTCGATATAAAGTGCCGGATAGACCGGATTAAAGAACAGGTTCAGAATGTAGAGTGACAGAGTGACATCTCGTATTGCATATATTCTTTGCATAACACGTCACGCACGATGCACAACGAAAATATGAACGAGACAAAGGACAGACATGGCAAAGTGGTGATAGTGAGCGGCCCATCCGGTGTCGGCAAGAGCACTATCTGCAAAGAGATGGCTAAGCGGCTAAATAGTGTTTATCTTAGTGTCTCGGTTACTACGCGGCCGAGGAGCCAAGCCGAAGTTGACGGGCAGGACTATTGGTTTATATCGGAGAATGAGTTTCAGCAGCGCATCGATAAGGGCTTGCTGCTGGAATATGCCGAAGTGTTCGGCCATCTATACGGGACGCCAAAGGACAAGACAGAGAAGGCGCTGAAAGCCGGCAAGAACGTAATCTTGGAAATAGACGTTCAAGGTGCCAAACAGGTCAAGCGCATATACAAGGACGCAGTGATGATTTTTATTTTCCCACCGAGTCAAAGGGAATTGGCAGAGCGTATGAAACTCAGGGGCAGAGAAGGCGGGCAAAGCGCCGAAGAAAGATTGGAAGGGGCAAGCGGAGAAATCGCCGCTGCCTGGCAATATTATGAACACATGGTTATAAACGACAATTTGCAGCAGGCGGTAAGCGAGGTCGTAGAAATTATCCAGGGACCCCAGCGATAGAAGGCGTTTGGGAACAGGCCGGCAGAATTGAGAAAAAGTAGCTGCGAATTAGTACGAATTTGTGTAAATTTGTGTTTAGCCTTTGAAGTAAACCGGAGAAAAAATAATGATAGAGGAG
This sequence comes from Phycisphaerae bacterium, assembly GCA_030615025.1. Classification (GTDB taxonomy): domain Bacteria; phylum Planctomycetota; class Phycisphaerae; order Sedimentisphaerales; family Anaerobacaceae; genus CS2-K091. Next base: position 51,517 of record JAUXAB010000007.1, read on the forward strand.
CTTAAGAGCACCAAGCTAATCAATAAAGTTGGGGGTAGATTCAAATTAACGGCACTGATTCAAAAACGTCTGGACGAGCTGGTGCAAGGTGCTCGGCCCCTGATTGAGGATGCCGACGGCAAAACAATGCTGGAAATCGTTGTTCAGGAGATTCTGCAGGACAAGATCACCATGGAGACCAAAGACAGCGAGATGAATAAACCGGATGAAGAAAAAGATTAACCGCGGATTGAAAAAATCGCTAAGAACGTTAAGCGCCAATAGTGAAGCGAGATATCCGCCTTCGGCGGACTTCACGAGATACGAAATTACGCGGCCAACGAAATCGAATTGACAATGCCCGCAAAAAAGACAAATCCAAGAATTAAAAAAATAAATATTTTGCTGGGTGTCAGCGGCGGAATCGCTGCATATAAGGTTGTCGATTTGGCCAGTAAGCTGACCGCCGCTGGTGCCAGGGTGAAGACGGTAATGACGGAGGCCGCCTGCCGGTTTGTCGGGCAGAAAAGCTTCGAGGCGGTCACCGGCTCAGCGGTCTTTACGAGTTTGTGGAGTAAGTCCGAGGAACATAGAATCAAACATGTAAGTCTTGTTGACTGGGCTGATATTGTTGTCGTGGCCCCTGCAACGGCGAATATCATAGGCAAAATTGCAAACGGCATCTGCGATGATCTGCTCAGTGCAACTTTTTGCGTTTGTTGGCAAAAGCCGATACTTCTGGCACCGGCGATGAATGGTAATATGTGGAACAATCCCATTGTGCAGCGCAATCTAAAGACCCTCAAGGAAATGGGATTCAACTCAATAGGGCCCACAAAAGGACGGCTTGCTGACGGGACAATTGCAGAGGGCAGGATGTCGGAGCCGAAGGATATTTTAGAGGCGATTGAAAAAATCGTAACAGATTTGCCACTAAGACACAAAGGCACAAAGAAATTAAAAAATAACACATTAAAGGCTTAGTGTCTTGGTGGCTGACAAAGCAAAATGCATTTTTTAATCACGGCAGGCGGCACACGGGAATATATTGACCCGGTCCGTTTTATTACCAACGCAAGCAGCGGCAGGATGGGATATGCGCTCACTCGTGCAGCTCAAAAGACCGGCCATAGAGTGACGCTTATCAGTGCTTCAGATTTACAGCCGCCGGTCGGCGTCGAGTTTGTCGGCGTCGATAGTGCCGCCGAGATGTTCGGGGCGGTTAAAAAACATTTCCCTCGCTGCGATTGTTTGATTATGGCTGCCGCGGTTGCTGATTATACTCCTTTCCGGTCGGCTAAAAACAAAATCAAAAAACAAGGTAAACTCCTGACCATAAAATTAAAACATACAGTTGATATTCTGAAATGGGCGGGCCGGCATAAAAAGAAAAATCAGGTCGTTGTTGGTTTTGCCCTCGAAGATAAAAATCTGCGGGCAAATGCAGAGAAGAAATTAAAGGAAAAGAACCTCGATATGATAATCGCCAACACGCCAGCGGCAATCGGAGCCGACAAATCAACCGTCCAGATAAAAACACCGGATTCCCCCTGGACAAAAATCGAAAACGCCACAAAAGCAGCTTCAGCCAAACGTATAATCCGTTTGGTGGAGAAACTCCGAAGGTAATACCGACACTTTTCATAGCACGTACCATATTCCCAGTCCCAACGACGGTATCATAAGTCCAAGTCCGATTAAGAGTAAAACAAACGCCCATTTTCGGCTGAACCAGCCGGCGAAAGGTCGAAACAAGACTTTTGGTATATTCGGCCTTGCCAAGAACACGATGCCATGGATAAGCCACCATAATCCCAGCGAGCCCGCAAAAACCGAACAGACGGCAAGCCAGTATGGCGTATCGTCACCGATTTTGTAAGTAGCCCTTATTGTGTGCTCCAAGTCGTACGCCAGCGGTATAAGCCCGAGCAAAGGCAACCCAAGGAAAAAGCAAAGCGACACGAGATATACGATAATCAAAGATGGATATATCAGCCATCTTTGCGCTTTGAGCTGGCCGGGATCTTCTGTTTCTGATAATGCCGCCCGGGCAACAATAAAACTTGCAGGTATCAATACAACAAAAGACGGAAGAATTATAAATCCGGCTATCAGCAGGCCAAAAGATATGTAAGCCAATCGCCAATCCTCCGGACCGGTTCGCAGCCTGAAAATTATCTTTCGCCACCAAGATATTTCTTCTTCAGGGACCCATTGCCTCGGGCTGCCAAGCCTTTGCAGAACAATATCAAGCTCTTCAAAAGAGACGGCCGCCGTCGCACTCTCAAACTCGCTTTCGATGTGCTCTATTACATTACGCTCGACTTCATCAGCATCAACTGTTTTGCATCCTCGCAGATAAGTCCTGACCTGCTGCAGATAATTGTCCAGATGTTTTTTTGCATTATCGGCTAAGTTAATCATGACTTTTCCTCCCTTTTGAGAGCATCGGTTCCGGTTTTGATATCCTGCCAGTAACCGTTCATTTCGCTCAATATTTTTTCGCCTTTGGAAGTTAATTCATAATACTTGCGGGGCGGGCCTTCGGTGGATTCCTTGATAGTTGTTTGCACGAAACCTTCCCGTTTGAGTCGACTCAGGATTGGATAGATGGTTCCTTCGCTGATTACCAGTCCCCGGATGTTGCGAAGCTTTCGGACAATATCGTAGCCGTACAGACTTGTCCCTCTTATTGCGTTCAGTATGCACAACTCAAGCATTCCTTTACGAAGCTGTGTTGACCAGTTGTCGAAAAATCGATTTTCCATAATGTCCAGTATATTGCATTACAAGGTATCTGTCAATACCATTTACCATTTTTTTTAATTTTTTTTGAAAATTTTTCTGTGGCAATCTCCTGTGTCATAAGCAGCAGTATTTTTTGCCTTTGAAATTGGCTTTGTTTGGGTTTGAATTGGGTTCGTATTGGGTTCGTTTTCAAAAAGCGCCCAATTGAGCTTATTTTCATAATCCTTTGTTGAATAGAAGTTTACGTTTATTTTGGCTTTTTGGAAATTGGCTTCGTTTGGGTTCGTTTTGGGTTCGTTTTCACCAAGTGTCCAATTGGATTTATTTTCATAATCCTTTGTTAATACTTTATTTACGTTCATTTGGTCATCCGGAAAATTGGGTTCGTTTTGCATAAAAAGTCTGATTTGTAAAGATCTCTTTACAAGTGTAAAGATGCCGAAGGCATGTAAATAGTTCATTAATCGCGGATTGCGCTGATTAAACGGATTTTTTAGCCATAAAAATGCACAAAATGCATAAAGAAACAGAGTAATAAAGGGAATCTCAAAAAGCTTGTGCATGAATAGGGCCCTTTCTTACTGATTATTGATATTTGACTTGGCCTGCTGGCCCCTTTTCGTGCCCTTCGGGGCTTATCGTGCGGTTCTCCGCTAAATATCAGCCATCTCTATGACTGGTTTACATTATACCAAACTCAACCTACATGTTCAATAAAAATCTAACTTTTTTAAGAAATTTTTTTTACAGATTGCTGCTGAATTGTTAGAGTTATAGACGTTCTATAAACAGCGGATGATATGTATTTTTCGGAGCATTTAACAAGGTTGGGAATATCTCGCTTTCTCCTCTCCCTCCGCTCCCAGCCCTGTTTTTATACAAGGATGATCGCTATTGCTTTTAGTCTGAAAAATTATAGTAGTTTGAAGTTGATGATAGATGAAAAAAGTTGAATGGTCTCTTAAGGTTTTTGGTGTCTTGCTCGGAATTCTGGCTTTTGTTGTTTCTCAAGCTGAGCAGTTCCCTTCGTTGCTAAAGATAGTAAGTCCAGGTTATCAGCGAGGTATGAAAGGATTGGAAATGCTTAGAAATAAGAAGCCTCTTAAGCCAGGCGAAAAGGGGTTTTCCGAACTTAGTGAGATAGTCATGAGACGACAGAAAGAAATGTATCCTTCAAAAGATTTTAGTGCCATTCAGGTTAAACAATTCTTTCGCATTGGTCGTTTGGGTTCAACTTATAAAGGGAAATACGCGGATGCGCAAACTTTCGTCGGTTTCGACTTGTCCGACGGAGATGGAGGCCCTGAGACTATTGGTAGCTTGCGAACTGGTCTTGACCAGCTTCGTTCGAGGAACGTGTTCCAACTGATGGTCATTTTGCTGTTTGTTGGCCTTGCTTTTGTGGAGATTCCGACGCTTTTCTTTGATTGGCCTTTCAGGAAAATTAAAATATAGTAATGTAGTTTTACACTTGAAATCAGAGCTATTTATAGAAGATGGTTATCACTGCACTTAAACGATTCCAAGAAAATGATGTAGTCTTTGGGGAAATCGTATTTTTTTGCGTTTTGTATAATTAGCTGTAAATAATCCTTTGTTGGTTCCACTTGTCGGTTTTGTTCTCTTTCTTCAACAACCTTATAAGTTATAACATCCTTTATTACTTCGCCCTTGAATATTTCCACATTGACCTTGATTTCACGATAATACGTTGGACAGCCTTCCTTTCTTTGTATCTTATGTTTATCGCATTCTTTTAACCCAACTAAAAGGCCATAGACAGCATTTCCTTTAGATTTCATTATATTCGCGACACCACCACCTCTGCATTTAGAAAAATAATTGAACGCAAGTTTAACATCCTTCAACTTTGCTGGTACAACATTAGAATATTCTATGAGTGTGTAGCCCTTTTTACGGCACCACTTATCCAAGTCGTCCTTGTCCATGTTGGAACCGTAGGCAAAATAGTCCATCTCATTCCCCTTTTCTGACATGTACCGTACTGTAGTCCGGATCCTAAATCGCCAATGTTAGTTAGGGTTAATAATGATTAAGTTGGGTGAAAATTCTTATAAGTTTTCATCAAAATCAGAGCCGGGATGATTTAACTCATAAAAACAAAAAGTTCATACCTCTTATATTCATACGTCTGTTGAGTCGTGTAAATAGCAACTGAGACTTTATATTTGCCGGGATGCTTCCCCTCGGTGTTCAACTCGACATAGTAGTCCAAGAATCCCTCTCCAACAATTGCCAATTCAGAAAGTCGAATGAGATAATAGCTATTATCTTGTGATGCACCATGTTCGGTCTTACCAGGTATGACCATTAAAGCCTTTTTAGTTGCAGAGAGCGTAAGCGGTCGATGAAATCGCATGTCGAATACGACACCAGTTAGCGTATATCTACTTGTATTCTTAAAGCGTAAACGGATTTTTTTAGCAGGATCTCCAGTTGAAATTTTTAATTCGCTAACTATCCTGTTATCAATGAGAAATCCAGAATCTATGGGGATAGTCTTTTTAAGCCAACCCCTTGTTGTGGCGAGTAAGGTCAGAATCCCTACTACCAAAATAAGACAAGACAGGATTATCAGAATAAAATCTGCCATCTCTATTCCATACTATTTTTGTTTTGTCTTAAGCCAAAAGATAAATATCATTGTAACAGCTTAAGTTATTGTTGAACAGTCAAAACAAAGACTACATAATCTTTCAATTTTGTGGCACTACAGTCAGAATGGCAGCAACTTTAATAAGATGGCACAGTCAGCCTATGCTTTGTGCTTTTTGTCCTCTCCTTCTTCTTTTATTTTACTCTTTGAGAAAGTTCCCGCGGGGCCTCCGGCCGTGAATAAAACCGCAAACCGTGTGATCAAAGCACCCAAAAGAACATAGCCCAAAATCACCAAAAAAATTATTTCACCGGCGGGGGACATTTAAAATCCGGCACTCCCTTTTAGGTTTGTGCAAAAAGACTCAAATATGATAGTATGGGGGCTATGGAAAGTGTGGAATTATCCAGTTAAGAAAAGGGAGAAAAAAATGAAGACAATAACTAAAAGAATCATTTTATTATCATCATTATTGTTAATATCTCCAATAATCACACTGGCTGGGGAACCAGTTTACCCCGTTAAAATAAGCGAGAACAGGAGGTATTTCGTAGACCAGAAAGGTAATCCCGTATTCTGGTTGGGCACTACCCAATGGCAAATCTTTCGGGAATACACTCTGGAGGAAGCCAGAACGATTATTGAAAAAACAGGAAGCAAGGGATTTGCTTTCGTTCAGGCAATGCTCATGGGCGTTGGTGACGGAACGCAGCCCAATGTGTACGGCCAAAAGCCCTGGATTAATAACGACCCCCTTACGCCAAACGAGGGGTACTTCAAGAATGTGGATTCTGTTATCCGGATAGCCCGCGATAATAACCTGGTCTTTTCGGTGACTCTTTATCATCAACGGTACCGCAAATATATAACATTAAAGAATGCCCGGGCATGGGCTAAATGGTTGGCTCTGCGGTACAAAAACGTACCCAATATTGTCTGGTCTATGACGCCTGAGGCCAAACAGGAGTTTGTCCCAGTTCTTCGGGAGCTGGCTGCCGGTCTTCACGAAGGAGACGAAGGGTGCCATCTTATTACCTTTAAACCGGACCCTGCACCGTACTCCTCCAGCTTCATTCACGATGAAAGCTGGCTGGATTTTAACTCCATGCAAACCTGGAATGGTGTTAAGCTCATTTATCCCATGGTGACCAAGGATTATAACCTCAAGCCTGTAAAGCCCGTCTTAATGGCTGAAGGTGCCTATGAAGCAGGCTCTGAATACGGATTTGATGTAACACCTTTATGGATTCGCAGGCAAGCCTATTATTCATACTTGGCCGGTGCCCATCACACATACGGCCACAATGATAGTTGGCGTGTACTGCCTACATGGAAAAAGGCCCTGGATGCACCCGGTGCCTTTCAAATGGGCGTCCTTAAGAAGATATTTCTGGCGCGAAAAGAATGGTGGAATCTTGTTCCGGACCAATCGATTTTTGCAAGCGGCGGCCAAACCAGCGGACGTGTATTGAACCTGGCAGCCCGTCATAAAGACGGCAAATGGATTATGGTTTATTTAGGCAGCAAATCTTCCTTTTCCATCAATATGAATAAAATTACCGCAGGAAATAAAGTGAATGCATTTTGGATCGACCCGAAAACAGGGGATTCGGTTTCGATTGACAGTCTTGCGAATACAGCGGTAGAGTCCTTTTCGACACCCGATGATTGGGAAGATGCTATATTGATTCTGGAAACGTCTGATGGCAATCGGAACTGAAAGAGCTTCTTTCCAGATAAGAAGGCCTGGCCGCAAATGGCTAAAACTTGCACCAGCAGCCAAGATAAAAGTCGCCAAAAAAATTATTTCACTGGCAGAGAAGCTAATTGCCGGCAATTGACCAAAGAAGAATTAAACCTGCACAAAATATAATACCCTGCCATCGCAATTTCATTTTGCTAAAACAGGTCATCACAACAGCTACGAGGGAGCCCAAAGCACCCACTAATGCCAGGCTGCTTAAGACCGGCACCAAGATAGCTGCCCTTTCATTTCCGTAGGTAATTGTGCCTCTTGCCATATGGCCGAATCATTTAATCTTTTAGCAAAGATTCAATCAGCTTTTCAGAAGGTGGGGCGTGTCTTGGTCCCCAAGCCAGCCGGCCTTGTCTGTTTATAAGATAATACGTTGGCCAGCCTGTAACTCCATAATCCTTCGCGATATGACCGGTATCAATGCCTGTTGGGAAGGTATAATTATTCTCGGCGATGAAAGCGGCCATTCCTTTGGTTTGAAAGGCGGAATGGATGCCTATTACGGTAAGGCCTTTATTTTTGAATTGGTCATATATTTTCTGAGTATGCGGTAATTTTTGACGACATGGGCCACACCATACGCCCCAAAAATCCAGAAGAACGATTTTGCCTCTTAGCTTGGACAATGAAATCGCATTGCCGAGTTGGTCTCTGATGCTAAAATCCGGCGCCATTCGCCCTGTTTGGAGTGAACTGGTTCTGGAAACCGATGTTTGGCAGCTTCCCGAAAAAGTTTCAAAAATAAGCAGGTACCCAAAAAGAACTGTACATAAAGTAGCAAAAACGATGCTAATTTGTGTAAGGCTTTTCCATCTCTTAAACAGATTTGGTTTAGGAACAAGCATTTTAACAGAATTGCAGGAGCAAAAAATGATGGTTGGCAAAATAAAAAGAGAGACCAAAAAAATGTTGTTCCAATGGTAACGAGCATGCCCACGTGATGTAAAAATATCAAATATAACTATAATAACAAGAATTGTTAAAACAATAACTAACAAAGCTTGGTAAATCCCTAATACAGTTTTCCTGAATCTCATTATGCGAATTTCCTAATTTACTGGTTAATGCTTATCTTTTATTCCGAGGTCATATTTTGTCAATATGGATTCGAATTTGTAGCCGGCGCCGATTACATTTTCTTCAGCCCCCTGTTTGCGGTCGATTACACAGACGATTCTTTTGACAGTTGCACCGGCCTCGGTGATGACTTTCGCGGCTTCGAGGACCTGTCCGCCAGTGGTGGCGATGTCCTCTACCAGCAGGACCACGTCGCCGGGCTTCAAGACGCCCTCAACCATTTTGTCGGTGCCGTACCCTTTTTTCTTGTTGCGGATGATTATCCAGTTTTTTCCGGTTTGCATCGCTGTTGCAGCGGCAAGTGCGACGCCGCCCAATTCAGCACCGGCTATCAAAGTAATATCGTCAGTAATATATCTGGCAAATTCTTCGCCGAGGGCACTGAGTATATCGGGGCAGGTCTCAAAGAGGTATTTGTCAAGGTAGTATTTGCTTCGTTTGCCGCTGCGAAGGACAAAGTCACCTTCTAAATATGACGTTTCTTTGATACGCTTTATTAATTCTTCTCTGGTCATAGTACATGCCCCTGGTTCCGATTGACTGTTTATACATTAAGTTCGACTTTTCGGTTGAGCTCTTTTCGGTATTTTCTGCGGACCGGCATTACGATACTTTGCAAGAATTCATCGACCTGCTGCGGAGCGCGGCCGGTGTAACTTTTCGGGTCTAAGACACTCTTAAAGTCGACTTTGCTAAAAGCAGGATCGGCTTTGAGCCGGTCAACCAGATCGTTACTTCTGCCGAATTTTTTTATCTGTTCGCAGGCGCGCTGTGAATGCTGTCTTATTTTCTCGTGGAGTTTTTGTCTATTGCCGCCGGCCTTGACCGCTGCCATCAGGATATTTTCGGTGGCCATAAACGGCAGCTCCGCTGCGACGTGCGCCGCTATCACCCTCGGATAGACAACAAGCGCGCCCGTGACGTTGATAAGGATTTCCAGAATCCCATCAACGGCCAAAAACGCTTCAGGAATGACTACCCTTCTGTTGGCTGAATCATCGAGCGTTCTTTCAAACCACTGTTCGGAAGCCGTCATCTGCGGGCTGGAAGCCAGGCTCAGAACCAGCCTGCTAAGCGCGGTTATCCTCTCACATCGCATCGGATTTCTTTTATAAGCCATCGCGGAAGAACCGACCTGCGATTTTTCAAAAGGCTCCTCAATCTCTTTTAGATTTGCGAGCAGACGCAGGTCGTTGCACAGCTTGTGGGCTGACTGCGCAATCGATGCAAGGCAGTTTATCACGAGGGTATCGATTTTCCGCTGATATGTCTGACCGGTGACGGCGCAGGTGTTTTTGAAGCCGAACGCAGCGGCAACAGCCGTATCGAGCCGCTTGACTTTGTTGTGATTGCCGTCGAAAAGTGCCAGAAAAGAGGCCTGCGTGCCTGTGGTGCCTTTGACACCTCTAAAGGGAAGCCGCTCAAGCCGGTATTCGGTTTCCTGCAAATCCGTTACGAACTCATAACACCACAGCGTTGCCCTTTTGCCGACGGTGGTCAACTGGGCCGGCTGAAAATGCGTGTAGCCCAGTGTCGCAAGCCCGCGATACTTCCTTGCAAACTTGCTTAACAGATTTATCACTGCCGCCAACTTGCCGGCTGTCATCTGCAGCGCTTCTCGCATAATTATTAAATCAGCGTTATCGCCTACGAAGCAGCTGGTAGCGCCGAGGTGGATTATTGGTGCAGCTTTCGGTGCCGCAACGGCGAAAGTGTGAATGTGAGCGACAACATCATGCCGGAATTTCTTTTCGTAAGCGGCGGCTTTTTTGAAATCAATATCGTCAAGCTGCCCTGTCATCTGGTTTATCTGGCTTTGTTTTATGGGCAGGCCGAGTTTTTTTTGTGCCTTTGCGAGCTGGAGCCAGAGTCTGCGCCAGGTGCTGAACTTTTTTTGGGCCCCGAAAAGCTCAGCCATTTCCGGCGAAGCATTTCTTTCAACGAGGGGACTTACATAATTTCGAACTTTCGAATCTTTTGTCATTTTTGCCTTCTTTAAAGTTTATTTAGCACTGATTCTTTCCAAGCGTTTGGCCAATAGCTGCTCAATCTCGTCAATATCCTCCTGGCTTAGGTCCCAATCTGATGCCTCTACGGTTTCGGCAATCTGCTCAGGTCTTCGTGCCCCGACGATGGCAGCGGCAACCTCAGCCCGGCGAAGAACCCAGCTAATAGCTAACTGGGCCAATGTCCTGCCGTTGCGTTCTGCGATGGGACGCAGCTCATCAACAAACTTCAGGGTAGCAGAAAACTGCGGCTCAAGAAAATCAGGACTCTTTCTTCGATGGTCGTCTAAAGGCAGAGCTGCAAGCCTTTCCTGGCTAAATTTGCCTGTGAGCAAACCTCTCTGCATAGGGCTATATGCAACTACGCCGATATTATTTTGGGCACAATAGCTCAACAGTTCATCCTCAACTTCACGATGGAGCATACTGTAGGGCGGCTGGAGCGAGGCGACAGGGGCAATTTTCTGGATTCGTCTTATTTGCTCGACACTATAATTCGATACGCCGATATACCGCACTTTGCCCTCTTCTACGAGTTTGGCCATTTCCTCCCAGCCCTCTTCGATATCTTCTTGTGGTTGGGGCCAGTGCATCTGGTATAGGTCAATTGCATCAGCTCCGAGTTTTTTTAGGCTTGTATGGCATTCTTCTCGAATGCTTTTGGCTTTGAGGCAGGGTATCCTCTGGTTCTGCTCGCTCCAGAGCAGCCCGCACTTGGTTGCGATGAGTGGTTTTTGGGTCGTTTGTTTTAGGGCTTCGCCGACAAGCTCCTCGGAATGGCCCAGACCATAGATTGGAGCGGTATCTATCCAGTTGATTCCTTTCTCAAGAGCGGTCAGGACTGCCCCAACTGCTTCGGAATCATCTTGCGGCCCCCAGCCATACAGCCACGGGCCGCCCATTGCCCACGTTCCTAACCCTACGGTGGTCAGCTCCAAATCCGTATAACCTAATTTCCGTGTCTGCATAATCAAGCTCCCAAAAAGTCGGGTTCACACAATAGCATATAGTGAAAAACACAAAATGAAAAACGAAAAAGTGAGGATTTCAACAGTTTTTAGTCTGCCTGTGGCGGATTGAAAAGCTTCGTTCCGCCCATGGCGGATTTCACAACTGAGACAATATACGCTCCATCAACCTTTGTCTCAAACTCAATTACACCTCCCTCAGGACTGGTGGTCTTAATTAACTTGCGCACAGAAACGACCTTGACCATCACATTGGCGCGGATTCTGCACTTGCGGCCCAGCTTCGAGCGGACCACGGCGCCGGCGAGCTTGCCATTCTTCCAGGCGATGTCCACCTCGAAGCCGCCGCGGGCGCAGAGGCCCTTGACACATCCGGTTGGCCAGGCCGTCGGTAAGGCAGGCAGCAGGTGAATCTCGCCTGCGTGACTTTGCAGCAGCATCTCGACAATGCCGGCCGTGCCGCCGAAGTTGCCGTCAATCTGGAATGGTGGATGGCTGTCGAACATGTTCGGCAGCGTACTGTGCGTGATTAACCCGGCAAGCATTTTGTAAGCGTGGTCTCCGTCCAGCAGTCGTGCCCAGAAGTTGACCTTCCATGCCTTGCTCCAGCCTGTGCCGCCGTCACCACGATGCGTGAGGGTGACGCGGCAGGCCTCGGCCAGCTTAGGGGTTTTTAGCAGCGTGATCTCACAGCCCGGGTGCAGGGCGTACATGTGCGAAACGTGCCGGTGTTTGTTGTTGGGGTTGTCTTTGTCCTGGAGCCACTCCTGAAGCTGGCCATACTGTCCAATCTGATTTGGCACTATCCGGCTTCGCAGTTTGGTGAGCTTTCGGCGAAAGTCCTCGTCGAGGCCGAGGGTTTCAGCAGCTTCGATGCAATTGGTGAACAGCTCGCGGATGATTTGATGGTCCATAGAGGGGCCTGCAACCAGTCCACCCTGCTCAGGGGAGTTGGAGGGCGTGCTGATGAGCCAGCCGGTCTTCGGGTCCTCAATGAGAAAATCAACGAAAAACAGTGCCGCATCCTTCATCACCGGATACGCGCGTTCAGCGAGAAACTTTCTGTCGCCGGTGAACAGGTAATGCTCCCAGAGGTGCCGAGTCAGCCATGCCCCGCCGGTTACCCATATACCGTGGTTTGCATGATTAATGGGTGCTGTGCCCCGCCAGAGGTCAGTGTTGTGGTGCAATACCCACCCACGGCAACCATAATGCACTTTCGCGGTCCTTCGCCCGGAGATAACAAGGTCGTCGAGCATATCGAACAGCGGCTCGTGACACTCCGAGAGGTTGCACACCTCGACCGGCCAGTAGTTCATCTCCGTGTTGATGTTGGTCGTCCACTTGCTTTCCCACGGCGGCCTTAGTTTTTCGTTCCAGATGCCCTGGAGGTTGGCCGGCTGGGAACCAGGCCGGGAACTGCAAATCAGCAAATAGCGACCGAACTGAAAGTACAGGGCTGCTAATTGCGGATCGTTGCTTTTCTCGAACATCTTGATTCGCTCGTCGGTCGGCTGATTGGCCGCATCGGTGGTGCCCAGGTCAAGCTCGACGCGACGGAAGAGGCGACGATGGTCAGCCACGTGCGCCTTGCGTAAAGCGTCATAGCTCTTGCCGGCGGCCGCTTTAATCACCTTGTCGCAGCGTGCCGTCGGGTCTGCGCTGACGTCCTTAAAGCTCCTGAAGCTGGTGGCAGCCGCCAACAACAGCGTCGCCGCATTGGCGCCTTTTACCTCCACGTCCTCGTTGGTGACCTTCACTTCGCCACCATCGGTCGAGACGAGTAGTCGCGCCTCAAATTTCAAACAACTGCCCTGCCTGCCCGAAGGATGACCGTCCGAGCGCATTTGCCCCCGCAGCGCCAACTGTGTCTTACCGACAGCGACGGTCGAAGTGTCCGGCTGAGGGCTGCTCATCTTCGCTGCAAAATTCACGCGGCTGTCCCTATCAGCGGTGATACGCACAACGATTACCTGGTCGACTGCGCTGGAGAAGACTTCTCGGGTGAACTTCACGCCATCAACAGTGTACGTCACGCAAGCGACCGCGGTATCCAAATCCAGCTCACGGCGATAATCGCCGGGCTTGTGCGCGTGCGGGAAGGCCAGATACAGGTCGCCGAACGGCTGGTATGCGTGCTGGCGAAGCGGCACGCTCATCATGTGCTCCATCGCCAGCGCTTCGGCCTGGCGCTGTTTGCCTTCGAGAAGCAGCTTGCGGACAACCGGCAGATAGTCGACAGCGCCGGGATGCGAATAATCGTGTGGCCTGCCGGTCCATAGTGTGTCCTCATTGAACTGCAACCGCTCGTCTTCGATGCCGCCGAAGACCATCGCTCCAAGGCGTCCGTTTCCAATGGGCAGTGCTTCCGTCCATTGTTTTGCAGGTTGACGGTACGATAGGCGGGACGCAGTTTTTGAAAATTCGAAATTCCGAAATGGGGCCCAGGCAATTACAAAGGGAGCTGCCATCAAAGCAACGGTAGAAAAACCCAAAAGGACTATCCCCGCCTTCGCGCCGACGAGTTTGCCCCTACGAAGGCAGGGGCTCACTACTTTTCTTGTTTCGCAGGTTTCTGCCATATATCGTAATAATACGCGAAAAATGCAAAACGTAAAACTTAAAACTGTGGAATTCAAGAGTTTTACGCTTTTTTGGGACCTTTCCGCCCAAGGAGGAACGCTGTTTTGTAATCCTGCTAAGGGTAAGCAGAACAAGACCCCACATTTAATGCAAAAGGCATTTTGCTTACTGGCGAATTATTTATATATTTTAATAGTGGACAGCATATCCGCCATTTTAGACGGGATTAACAGGATAAAACAAGCCCACCAAAGGCGGGGTAAATCCTGTCTGAAAAATACAACAGGCATTTTGCTTATTGCTGAATTATTCATATATTTTAAATACGAACAGCATATCCACAAGTGCTAAACGCCATAAACCGTGGAGGATTCGTTTCTGAAAGTGAGAAATGGGGGTTGATATGAACGAAGTAGTGATGCTGCGCGGGGCCGAGCCGAGGGAAATCTTAGAAACTGCAATTGAAGAAAAAGTACCAGCCATTATGACCTATTTGTCCAAGAACAAATGGCACGTTACAAAGGTACTTTTAACTAATCTTGGAGCCAATAGACTAAGTACCGAGATATGGCCAAAGGAAAAACCACATCCGATAAATATACGCATTAACCAGCCAGTCGGCATATCGCTCAAGTACGGATACGGCAAGTTTGTTTTTGACACAACCGTGGTAAGTCTTGAACTCTCACAAGCTCCAGACCGCCAAGGGCAGAGCGGAACGATAGTGCTGGCGGTGCCGGACCGGATTGAGATAGTCCAAAGAAGAAGCTACTTCCGTGTTGACGTGCCCAAATCACTGAAAGTAAATGTGCTACTGTGGCATCGTGGACTGAATCGTGTCCCGGAACCCACCTTCTGGAACATGGACAAGCAAGAAGACAACAGCAATCAGGCAAGCGGCAAGAGACAAGATTATTACAAGGGCAAACTCGTTGATATTTCTGCCGGCGGTGCACAAATTGCACTTGATACTGCACAAAAACCGGACCTCAGGAAAGGCCAGTTTATCGGGCTCACGTTTACGCCTATGCCTTATGAAAAGCCGTTGATACTCGATGCCCAGATTAGAAACATCCTGCCAACAGCAGACGACAAAAACATCTGCCTTGGTATACAGATTGTCGGATTGGAAGCAAGCCCCGAGGGCAGGGGCGTTCTGCAGCGACTGTGCAATGTTGTCGAGCGCTATTTCCAGATAAACCAATCCGGCGCCAAGCAGCAGGAAATGAAGTCCGCCTCAGGCGGACCAAACGCGATAAATCCCGTTAGAAATTCCGAAAATCGGGCTAAACCGCAAAAAGGGACGATCTCTAACGAGATAAAGGGCATTTCGGAAGCCCAGCGGATAGACACTGCGTAAGCAGAGGCAAACGCGGGATTACTTTTCGGATTCCCATTTTGTGACCCCCCCGAGGGCGGGCAAAATGGACTCCCTCTTACGGATTACCTTGTAATAAAACCATTTCACAAAGCTGCTTGCCGCAAAACCGCAGAAAATCAATACCAAAGCTACCTGTATGTTCCAAACAATCACGCCAAGGCCCAACAGAAGCCATATAAGATGTGCGAAAGGTTTTTTGCCCTTGATGTACTGATTTATTATATGCGGATACCGAATTCTACTAACCATCAATACCGCCACCCCTAGAACCAAAAATGGCAGGGCATAAATAATAACGCCTTCGCAGAAGCCAAGATACGCCGGAGTGTCATTAGCTGAGAGTTCCGGTAGTATTATTTCCTGATGGAATATTATCAGGCTAACTATCACGCCGGCGGCGGCAGGACCCGGCAGACCCATAAAGCTCATATGCGCTGACTCATCCTCCTCGTTTTCCACATTAAACCTGGCCAATCGAATGGCTGCGCAGCTTATATATGTCGCCGCTGCCAGCCAGATGAAACGCTGCAGGAAACTTGCAAAGGTGACGTTGAGTTCGGCAAAGCCGGCTAATTTGTGCTCTTCCAAAACTTCCAACATCAAGAAAGCCGGCGCCACACCGAAGCTGATAATATCGCAGAGACTGTCGAGCTGGCCGCCGAAGCTGGAAGTTGACTGGCTCATTCGTGCGAGCCTTCCGTCGAGCATATCGGCAATCATTGCCAGCAGGACCATATAGCCGGCCATCGCAAATGCGCCTTTACTGGCAAGAATGATGGCCGCGAAACCACATACACCGTTGAGAATTGTTATTAGCGAGGGCAGGACCGTGACGTACTTTAGCCTTTGCTTTCGCACCCGCCGCAGCAAACTCTCTTTGGCAGCTTCGGTCTTTAATCTGGGCATCTTCTAATTGACTATTTACTATTGACTATTTATTATTGCTTTTGTTCTCTGTCGTCCGTCGTCCGTGTCTCTGCGGTTAATTTTTCGTACCTTACAAGAGGTGTCAGCCCTGCTTTGACTTTGTCACCTATCCGGACCAGAACTCGATACTCGATACTCGATTCTCGATTCTCGTTCGAGCAACGAGCATCCGGTATCGAGCATCGAGGACGAGCAGGCAGATACAATTCCGTCCTTGAGCCGAATTTTATCATGCCGAATTTCTCACCGCCAGTCAATTTTTGGCCCTCACTTACGTCGCAGACAATTCGCCGGGCGATTGCCCCACTGATTTGCCGGACAATCAGCCGCTGTTGCGGGCTGTCAGTCCTGAGTAGGCCCAGATTGTTGGATTCATTAAGGAGCCCGGACTGCGGATTTGCGGCGTTCTTGTATTTGCCCTTTCTATAGGTGATTTTCTCTACTTTTGCGTTACACGGAGCGCGATTAATGTGGGGATTGAAAATACTCAAAAATATTCCGATCCGCAGCGCATCTCGGCCAATAAAGTCATCTTCGGCTACAATCTCGATATCGGTTATCCGGCCATCAGCCGGTGCCAACAGCAGGTTTTTATCCGAAGGCGGGCTTCGGTAAGGGTCACGGAAGAATGTCAAAAACCATATGCAAACAGACGCCAAAAGCACCTCTATCGAAACGATAGCCCATCCGCCCCAGGCAGACCCCACCAGTGGACAAACAACCATCACCGCAAGCACGACCGCCGGAAAAACGACTACCTGCGGCCAACCGTATTTCGTCAGTGGAATTCTCATACTTCCCCATTTTAGACGGGATTAACAAGATAAAACAAGAGAAAATCCTGTAAATCCTGTCTAATAAAAAAGGCCGACCTAAGAAGTATCGGCCTTTCGGAGGAGGGTGATGACATGAGAGTAACAGGTTATCAGGTGGCCTGATTCCCTGACCTTGTTGTTCCTACAATATATAGACGCGAAAGAGCCCAAAAAGTTACGGAGTTTTTTGTAAAATTTGTGTAAAATTACGTAAAATCCCGTTAGAGACCCTCCGTTAGAAGTAAACCAGTCACGACGGCTGGACTAACTTCCAAAGGAAGTTCTAACGGGGGACGCAAGGGAAAAAGTCTCTAACGGGGTAAAAACGGCGATTGCGGAACAAAAAAAAGGCCGACCCAAACGGATCGGCCAATTGAAGGAGTATCATACAAGAACTCAAGTGCCACCTACACTAAATCCGCCACAGGCGGACTCCTTTTCGCAAACTTTCCTGTGAGGGCGGTCTCAAACTCCTGCTTCTATATTTAATAGACGTAAAAGAACCCTAAAAGTTACAAAGTTTTTTGTAAAATTTGTGTAAAATTACGTGTAACCGGCGATTCCGAACCAAAAAAGGCCAGCCCATTTGGGACCGGCCTGTTAGTTATTTCAGCAGTTTTCTATTCAACCAATGATTCTCTAATCTGCTCAGCTAATCGTAGTACTTTTTCATAAGTTACATCCTCTGGTGCTTTTCCATCGTCACTAAGTTCGGCCATAGCGCCGAGGACCCATTTGTCAAAGTCTTCCGCCGTCTCGATTAAGAGCCCGTCCAGTGTATAGCCTATTATCCATTTCGGTTCGTATTCGAGGTTAAATCTGTAGAGCACTTCATAGCCACGCATTTCACTACGCTTAGGTGGCAGACCATCTGGCACATAGAGGCTCCATTCGATGAACTTTTCGCGTGTGTGAGTGCAGGCGAGATGCCGGCCGATGTATGCAATATCGCCGCTCCATCCGATAGGTTTCAGGCTGTAAATCTCCACCGGCAGTTTCGGCAAAGAAGCGCCAAATTCGAGACCCTCGAACAATTGCTCCTGTGGCATTGTTGATTGGCGGTCTACACTATACCAACCTACGACCACGCTGCCGTCGCTCAGGGTGAAGCTTATGCGCGGATCGAGTGTAAGGCTGCCACAGTGCACACTGGATCCGTCGTCCAATTCCAGAGGTGTTGCCGTCTCCTTGGTATTCTTTGAAGCATACCCCTCCGGTGCATTGATCGTGAAAACCCACTCCGGCACCTCCACGTTGCGGTCAATCCTGTAATATTCATAGTGCAATCCCCATTGCCCATCGTCCAGTTTCGCCCATGCTTCAACTCGCCCTGACTCCCCCGTGCTCGACGATAACCAGTACCTATACCGCTGCCTATGTTCCACATCCTCAGCCTGCCAAATCTCATACTCAACGCCATTAATTTCCTCCTGACCAGCCTTGACAAAGCTGTCTAACATTTCCACATCGCCGAACATCTGGCCGAACATCTGGTTTAAGCTGTAATGGGTCTCGAGCATTCGTATGTAATCACTTATCCTGAAGAAAACTGCGGATTTGTCCGTGTGGCTCAGATACATCTTGTATTGCCCGTCTGAAACCGTCTCCCCCAGGTTAATTCTAACCTCATTTGGCCCGACGCTCAGGCCCACCCCGGTAAAGCGCACTCGACTATTCTCCAAATCAATCCACTGTTCCATCTCCACCGGTGGTATCTCTTGACCGTCTGGCATCTTATGTCCCGGAAAATAGAGTCTTCCCTGGGTGTGAATGACGCGGGCTTTATTGAACAATTCTGGCACATCGGTTATTCCATACGCTGGAGTTGTACCATCACCGGTGAGATAGAGTATGCCTGTCCCGATAGCAATAATTACCGCCGCAGCGGCGGCGAGCTTTGTAAAACGATTCATAATAATTCTCCTGACCAAGAGTTTGTTGTTAATTCTGTTGGATTCGCAAAATGTCGCAGTGTCGATACGGCTCATTACATTCTTGACAAGCGAGTCATCAGAGCCTATTGCCTGGCCTAACTTTTTCAATTTTTCTTCGATGGTTTCTTTGTCAGTCATTTTTCCGGCCTCTCTAATATACTTCGCAGACGAATGTGTGCCCGCGAAAGCTGCTTGGTTACAGTACCGACACCTCGGCTGAGTATCTCAGCGACATCTTTAACACTGTGGCCGGCAAAGTAGCGAAGCATTACAACCTGTCTTTCACTTTCCGGCAGTTTTGTAACCG
Source organism: Phycisphaerae bacterium (assembly GCA_030615025.1). Taxonomy (GTDB): domain Bacteria; phylum Planctomycetota; class Phycisphaerae; order Sedimentisphaerales; family Anaerobacaceae; genus CS2-K091. Next base: position 70,615 of record JAUXAB010000007.1, read on the forward strand.
CAGCTAAAAGCCACTGTTTACCTTCATCAAGCTGGCCATCTGGATTGTGAATCGTCGGTGGAACAACCGATTCTAAAGGAGCTTCATCTCGTTTTCGGCGTGCCCAATCAATCGCACGTCTGCGAGTGATTTTCATCAGCCAGGGCCCGAAGACTACCGGCTTTCGCAGGCCGGGCAGATTCTCATAGGCAGTTACGAAAGCATCCTGTGATACGTCCGAAGCCAAATGATAATCACCCAAAACGTTCAGCGCTATCGCACGAACCGGACGCTCGTAACGCTTGACAAGCACTTCAAAAGCCTGCTTGTCGCCACCTAAAACAGCGTTTACTAATTCAGCATCTGTTTGCACCTTGCAAGGTCTCCACATTAAAATCGAAGCGCTTCTACTATTAAGAGCGAATCGAAGGCAAAAATGCGACAAGAAAAAAAAATTCTCCGGTCCACCACAGGCAGATTGACGGGGCTGGGAAAACCCTGTAACCTTAGCAGCAATGGCGAATCAAGAAAAATTTAGACAAGATTGACAGGATAAATATAGATTCCAAATAAAAAGTCAACAAAATCCTGTAATCCTGTCAAAAAAGATAAGGAAAGGATACAAGATGTTCACAATGATTATTGATGTAATGGCAAGGGAGATACTCGATTCGCGCGGCAACCCGACTGTTGAAGTCGATGTACTGCTTGATGACGGCTCGTTCGGCAGAGCAGCGGTACCATCCGGAGCCAGCACAGGCGCGTACGAAGCGATAGAGCTTCGTGACACAAAGGCAAAACGCTATATGGGTAAAGGCGTTACCAGGGCTGTCAAAAACGTAAACGAAGTTATCGGGCCCGAAGTTGTAGGTATAGACGCCACGCAGCAGGAGGAGCTCGACCAGCTGATGATTGAGCTGGACGGAACGGCCAACAAAGGCAAGCTCGGCGCAAACGCAATATTGGGCGTCTCGTTAGCAACAGCAAAGGCGGCGGCGGACTCAGCTGAATTGCCTCTGTACCGCTATTTAGGCGGCTGCAACGCAAATATTCTGCCCGTGCCGATGATGAATATTCTCAACGGCGGAAAGCACTCGGACAATAATGTCGACTTCCAGGAATTTATGATTATGCCGATAGGCGCCAAAAGTTTCCCGCAGGCATTGCAAATGGGAGCGGAAGTTTTCCATACATTAAAATCCGTGCTAACCAAAAAAGGCTATGCCACGGCGGTCGGCGACGAAGGCGGCTTTGCCCCAATGCTCAAAAGCAACGAGGAGGCCCTAAAAGTCATTATGAACGCCATCAAAAAAGCCGGCTACAAACCTGGTAAGGACATCGCAATAGCACTGGACCCTGCTGCAACTGAAATGTTCGATAAGCACACGGCGACCTATAAATTCTTCAAATCCAACCCGAAGAAAAAAATCTCATCCGATGCCTTGATTGCGCACTGGGCCCGATGGGTGGATAAATATCCCATCATTTCCATTGAAGATGGACTGGCCGAGGATGATTGGGACGGCTGGGGGAAACTTAACAAAAAGCTCGGCGACAAAATCCAATTGGTCGGCGACGATTTGTTCGTGACCAATGTCTCTCGTCTGTCTAAGGGTATAAAGCTCGACTGCGCCAACTCGATATTGATAAAGCTCAATCAGATAGGCACGCTTACAGAGACATTTGAGGCCATCAATATGGCTCGCACAGCCGGCTGGACAGCCGTCATCAGCCACCGAAGCGGCGAGACCGAAGACAGCACAATCGCCGACCTGGCCGTTGCCACAGGTGTCGGCCAAATAAAGACCGGGTCGCTTTGCCGAACAGACCGAATCTGCAAGTACAATCAACTGCTTAGAATAAGTGAAGACCTTGGCTCAGCCGCACAATACGCCGGCTTTATGTTTAAGTGATGGTGATTGGTTAAATAGTTAAATGGTTAATTGGTTACCAGTTACCAGTTATGCAAAGGCAAAATGTCATCCGAGTGTTCTTGTTTGTTGTCTCTTTTAGCATCGGTGCAGCAGCGCTGAGCGGCTCTATACTCTGTGCTGATTTACTTCAATACTATCATAACAGGCAACTGTTGAAAGCGAAGGAAGAATTATCAAATCGGCGGAAGCCCTTAAATGACGACTACGATGCCCTGCTGCAGCAGTTAAGAAACGATCCCAATCTTGTCGAGCGGATTGCCCCTGCTACGCTCGGCATAGAAGCTAACGATGCAAACACTATTTACCCAAAAGCAACAGCCGAGCAATTAGCTGCCGCCAGAAAAGCTTTGACAGAAGAAACGAGCACAGAGCCAGCCGACACAACCCTGCCCCAATGGCTTACCCGCTGTCGAGAACCTCGCCGACGAACAATGCTTTTTTTTGCCGGTGCCGGTTTAATCCTTATTTCGTTTATATGTTTCGGTCCAGCAAAAGAGAAAGGCCAACTCGTCCTTCATAGTAGTACTACGGAGAATGGAGAAGAAGCCAAAAATTAAACCCGCCTTTGACGGTAATTGGTTATTGGTAATTGGTTATTGGTTATTCGAATTTACCAGTTGCCATTTACCAGTTACCAGTTACCAGTTCACCCGCAGCGTCTTTACACCTCCTGCACCTGGGCAGCTAAGGCCACCCTAAAGATAGCGCCGGTTGGCTTGGCGGTGATGATTTCTACGAAACCGTCGTGTGCCTGGGCGAATTTTTTCACGAGTGCAAGACCCAGACCTGTTCCGGTGGTTTCACGCGTAGCTTCTGACCCGGAGCGGTAGAATTCCTCAAAGACCTTGTATCTTAGTCGATGAGGCACGCCGGGGCCATGGTCCTCAATTTCGATCAAGATGAACCGGCTGTCGCTTCTGGTTCGGACCGTAATAGTCTTATCCTCTGCATTACGCGCATATTTGATTGCGTTGTCCAGCAGGTTAACAACTATCTGTGTAACCGCATCCCGGTCAAAAGCCATTTGCCCAAGCCGCCCGAACTCCGTTTTTATCGAAAAGCCGTTCTGCGTCGCATAGGGCGTCATCATTTCGGCCACGCCCGCAATGCACTCGTTAATATCGCCCAAACTGAACGTATATTTTTTCTGGCCCTTCTGGATGCGAGAAAAGTCAAGCACGTTCTCAATGAGCCTGCTCAATCGCTCGCTTTCCTGCCGCATATTCCCGTAATATTCGGCGAGCTTGTCCTCCGATTTGACCCAGTTCTTCTCCAGCATCTCCGAGTACATCCGTATTGAAGTCAGCGGCGTTCTAAGCTCGTGCGAGACAGCGGATATAAAATCATCCTTTTTCTGTGCTAATCTGATTTGCGCCCTCGCATTGCGCCATAAACTGGCCAGTCCCAGCGTCACCGCCAAAAGCACTATCGAAATAATACCGAAATACCAATTTCGCAGCCAATTTATTTGTTTGCTAATCCAGGCAGGATCAGTTTCTATAAGGTTTAATACTAAATCCCCAAAGCCAAAATCCAATATCGCGGTGTATGCAACATTTCCATTTTCAGTTATCGCATAAGTGTCTTTTTCGCCTTTAGTCTGCGGTAATTCAAAGCTCATACGCTCTCGCGTAGATAGGGCTTGCGCTGCGGACACGTTAACCTCTTCGATTAACTTCTTTTCGTTTAGCTGAAAGCCCTGTAGAAAGTGCCTGTCCTCGATTTGTACGTGTCTTAGCAGAAAAACCTGGCCGCCGAATATGGACTCCCCAGTGTCCCCACCGCCAACAACAACCGGCACAAACGGTTCAATCCTGACCTGAACCGTTTCGCTCTGACCTCCTTGCTCGGAGAACCGTGACACAGCATAGGTGTCCGCAGATTGACCCGCTTGTGCTGCTTGCGGTTGGTATAGCTGTGCCTGCCTCGGCTCCTGCGTTTCGGCTAAATCCATTTGTGCATTTGATTGCCTTGCACGCGAAGCTGCCACTTGTTGTGCCGGAGCAGCCGTATTAGAAGCAACATTGAACTCATAAACCGAACGCTGTTGCTTCATAATCTGAGCCTTTTCTTGCTGTGCTTGCAGACTCTGGATAGGATAAGATTTCCCGGCCCGGCCTTTCAATTCTCCACCCTTCGTTGCTTTTCTTTTCTGAACGTTACCCTTGACCAACCGGCCTTGTTCAGGTGCCTTCGGCATGGTCTTTAGCGAACCGCTGACTTCGTGACTGATGGCCATTTTGAATGAACCCGGTGTCACACCATTTAGTACGGGCAGCAGGTTCTGTCCAATGTTGTCCCGGTTCATCTGCACTTTAGCGTATAGCTTTTTGTTATAATCGGTTGCACCCTCCCTTTGTACTATGTCATCATTTGGCGTGATTATGCTGCCGTTCGACTCGATTTGAAAGTTGCCCCAGGCGAAGCTGTTGTCCAGCCGACCGACCAGCGGCGAACGCAATAAAGGCACTTGTTGCTGCTGACCGGGCGCGACATTGTCCGGCACACAGTAATAATTATAATCGGTATAAGAACGGTTTTGTTCGGTCTGCATGAAGTCGTCGAGTTTGCGTTTGACGTCCTGCCTGATTGCTTCTGCTGCTGCGGCAAATTCGCCCTGACGCTTCCACTCCAGGCCCTCCGCCCATTTTTCAACTGCGTGGTATCCCAGCAGCGTCAAACCGCCCAGGGCCAAAAGAATTATCACCGATAAAATAATAAGCCGTTTGTACATATCTCGATTCTCGTTTCTCGATTCTCGATACTCGATATTATAACGAGCATCAAGCATCGAGCATCGAGCTACAACTACGTTTCATACTTGTAGCCGGCCCCGCGCACAGTTTTGATAATTTGCGGCTCGGCTGAGTTTTTCTCGATTTTGCTCCGCAGTTTCGCGATGTGCATATCCGTGGTTCGGGTACCCAAATCACTCATAGTCTCGTCCCAAACCTCTTTGTAGAGTTCTTCTCTACTGATGACACGGTTTGGATTTGCGGCAAAATACTGTATGATTGCTGCTTCGCGCCTGGTAATTTCTATTTCCTGACCCCCGCGTTTCACTTTCAGCGCTGCAATATCAACATCTAAATCTGCAAACTTAAAAGTTTGCCCGACTGCCCTGGCCGGGTCCGTCCGGCGCAGCACCGTCTTTATCCGGGCCAGCAGCTCCTCAAGCGAAAATGGCTTGGTGATATAGTCATCAGCTCCGATGTTAAGGCCCATTACTTTTTCTTTCTGCTGACCCTTGGCCGTCAACATAATAACGGGAGTTTGCAGACCGTCTCGACGCCATTTGGTACATAGCTGCTCGCCGCTGATTTTCGGCAGCATCAGGTCAAGCAAAATCAAATCGAACCCCTTCTTGGCCACAACCCGTTCCGCCTCCAAACCGTCCACAGCTTCAGTAACTTTGAAGCCGTGAAACTCCAGAAAATCTCTCAGGGCCGATCGGATTTTCTGCTCATCTTCTACTACTAATATGTGCGCTTTTTGTTCCATACTACACCTACTATATATTATAGACCAAATCGGGGCTGAAGGTTTGTAAATACTTTGTAAAAAGGCTCAACCTTTATTTTACACCCATTTTACTCAACTCTCAACCGCTTATGTCGTATTATTTATTTAGTTAGAGAACCAGTTTATGAAACCTTATTTGAGAGGAATCGAAAATGAAAAAGCAGACACAAACCCTCATAGTAGCCACTGCAATAATTGCCTTGACAGTGGCGGCCTTTGTTTTGGTCGAGCCGGTGCAGGCACAAATGCGCCACATAACGATAAGGCCTCCGGCGTCGAATGTCATTGTCCCACAGTGCCGGGCGCGGGCATTCACCCCGGACCGACGCGGAACTATTGAGATAACAGAAATCAGCGTGCTAATTGATATCCTTGAGAGCACAGCAACTACAACGATAGAGATTCGGCTGCAAAACAGAAGCAATCGGCGACAGGAAGCAGAGCTAATTATTCCGGTGCCGGACGGGGCCGTTGTGCGCGGCTTTGCTTATGATGGGCCCCATGGCAAAATCACGGCGGAAGTGCTGCCCAAAGACGAGGCGAAAAGAATATACCAGCAGTTGGTTGCGAAAATTCGCGACCCGGCGCTGGTGGAATTCATCGGCTACAATCTGATTCGCTCAAGTGTCTTTCCTGTTGAAGCCAGAGGCAAACAAAGGATACGTCTGACATACGAGCATCTTCTTGAAGTTGACGGCAATCGCGTGGATTATGTGCTGCCACGGACCGAATCATTGAAGTATACCGTACCGTGGAAAATTACAGCAAACATCAGGACCAAGAGGCCGATATCAACGGTATATTCGCCCAGCCATAAGCTCAAAATAAAACGAATCAGTGACAAACAGATGTCTGTTAAAATCGCCGCTGACGCCGCCAAAGAGCCCGGTCCGTTCCGGCTGTCATATCTACTGCAAGAGAACGGCGTGACCGCTTCAATGTTCGCCTATCCCGACAAAAAGGTCGGTGGTGGATATTTTCTCTTACTTGCCGGCCTGCCTGCCCAGCCGCCAAAGACCGCCGACATCCCAGCGATTATGCGGGAAGTGACGCTGGTAATCGACCGCTCCGGGAGTATGAGAAACGAGAAGGTCGAGCAGGTTAAGGAAGCCGCACTGCAAATTATCGCCGGGCTCAAAAATGGCGAAGCGTTTAATATTATCATTTATAACAACACGATTCAGCAGTTTTCGAAAAAACCGGTCATAAAAAGCAAAGAAACCGCAGAAGCAGCAAAGGCCTACATCGAAGGCCTCACAGCAACCGGCGGAACCAACATACACGATGCACTTGTCGAGGCACTTGGCCAGGAGCCGACCGAAGGAATGCTGCCGATTGTTTTGTTCCTGACCGATGGTCTGCCCACCGTGGGAAACACATCTGAAGTCGCCATTCGCAACGTTGTCATAAAATCAAATCCCCACAATCGGCGGGTATTTACCTTCGGCGTCGGCTTTGATGTCAACGCTGCTCTGCTGGAAAAGATTGCAGCCGAGTCACGGGCAAGGGCCGAATTCGTCCTGCCAAAAGAAGACATCGAGGCAAAGATAGGCAAGGTGTTCGAACAACTTACAGGCCCAATCCTCGCCGATACACAATTGCAGGTAGTAAAAAGAAACGGCGAGCCTGCAATCGGACGAACCCGTGACATCATACCCCAGAAGCTGCCGGACCTTTTCGAAGGCGATCAAATCGTCCTGCTCGGCCAGTATGTCGGAACAAAACCGATTACTTTCAAAATCAGCGGCAACTATCTCGGTAAAAAACGGCAATTCAAGTTCAAATTCAAGTTTGACAAGGCAAACGTCCGTAACGGCTTTGTGCCCCGGCTGTGGGCCAGCAGAAAAATCGCAGAGCTTATTGATGCGGTTCGCCAAATGGGAGCCGACCCGGGCACATCCGGTAACGACCCAAAAGTCAAGGAGCTCGTCGATGAGATCGTGCGCCTCTCAACAGAGTTCGGCATATTGACCGAGTACACGGCATTTCTCGCACGCGAGGGAACCGACCTTGGCAACAGAGAAGAGGTATTAAGCGAGGCGTCAAGAGTGCTTGAGAGCCGGGCGATGCGAACACGCTCCGGTAGAAGTGCAGTCAATCAAAGCTTTAATATGATTCGGCAGAAGGGACAGACAACCTTGAACGCGCGAAATGACTTCTATGACGAAAAGATGAACCGCGTCTCGATAACCACCGTCCAGCAGATTAACGACCGGGCATATTACCGCAGGGGAAATCGCTGGGTCGACAGCAGGCTTGTCAACGAAGAAGACAAAGTCAAGCCCGCAAAGATAATCGAATTCGGCTCAAAGGAATTCATCGAGCTGGCGCAGAAACTGGCCAGAGAGAATCGTCAGGGCAGTATCGCTCTTACCGGAGATATCCTCCTGCTGGTGGACGGCGAGCCGGTCCTCGTCAGGAACCTGGCTGGTACGACTGTAAACAAATAAATGGGGTCCATTTAACAAGAAAGGAGATTTTGAAATGTGTAGAACGGAAAAAACTACAGTAATTTTGCTGAGCGTTTTGGCTTTGTGCGTCTTGCAAGGAAGCTATGCTCTTGCAAACGGTGGGCCGTTTGTCATCAAGTATCCAAACGGCGACCCGGCCGCAAAGGGTGTGCTTGCGCGTCTTGACCCGGACCTAAAGCCCGGCCGGGAAACCCGCCTTCGCGTAATCAAGGAAGACCTGAAGGTGACATTTGGTAAAGACGGGACATCAAGGAGCAACGCTACGATGCCGCCCCTTGTCCATGTCTCGGCTGAGTACACAATCGAAAATCCGACCGAGAAGCAAGTCGAAGTGGACTTCGGCTTCCCCATCCTTCGCGGCATCTACGTTAATCCAAGTTGGATGATGCCCAAGCCCAATGTCAATGTCGTCTTGAACACCAAGCATGTGAAATCCACCATCATCTCAAACTCGGCTATCTACGGAATCATCCGTCAGCGAGCGAGGGAAGTCATCGAAAAGGCAATAGCCGATGACATCACACTGAAGAAGCTCGTCGCCTCTGTTCGTAGCGCAAACAGTAAAACTCGCAAAGCTGGGCGCACGACTCTCTTCTCGCATCTGAGGGATACTATGAAGTGGAACGAGCGCGACGCTGTGCTTATGGTTGAGTACGCAAGTCTTGACTTTGGCAAGATCAAAAGCCACCCACCAGATCGGCCGAGGTGGTGGGGAGGCCATATAGAACTTCGTGAGCTTATGAACGCCAACCTCGGCCCATTGTCGGCGATCGGGGAGCAGAAGGCCACGCAGTTCTTCGCCCAAATCGCTTCTCGCTTCGAGCCGAAAGTTGCTGCCGCCTACGAGGCCATCTTCACAGCCTGGGGAGGAGATATACGCGAGCGCTCTGTCGACCTCAAAACAGGCAAAGTACGCCCGCGAGAGATTACAGTCAACCGTAAAACGCTCGATAACAAGCCCTCGCCCTTCAGAAGTGATTTCGACCCGACCATATATGCACGTGTGGCATACCTCGACCCAAAGGCTAACATCAGTGAATCAGAAAAGGCCTCCTGCAAAGCGATTTTGAAAAACCTGCCGGTGATATTCACTTTCGCCCCGATGAACATACTCCATTATCACGTGAAGTTCCCTGCTAAATCGACACAAACTCTAACGGTCAGCTATAGTCAGTACGCCTACTCGGACACCCGCTCACCTTCGAGCTACCAGATTGCGTATGTTTTACATCCGGCTTCGTTGTGGAAAGAGTTCGGCCCCATAAACCTCGAGGTCGCCGTGCCTGAGGGGGTCCGTTTCCGCGCATCCGTCGCATGCAGTAACGGTGGAGTCGAGGAAAGGCGCATCAGTCAGCATTTCTCCCAGAAGGGGCGATTCAACATCTATCAAGCGGAACTAAAGCAAAAGAACGGAGAGCTTTTTCTGGCTGTGGAAGCAGATGGGTGGAAGCAGGGCAAGATACAAGTAGCGCTCAATAGCTTAAAGAGCAAAATGCAGAGTGTAATTCAAAAGCTTAAAAAGTAAAAAGGGAACAGTAACATGGCGGAGAACATTAGCCGAAGACAGTTTCTATACGCTGCAGCGCAACTCGGAGCGGCGCTGGGTGGCGCAAACCTCGTCGGGCGATGTTTACGCCCGGCAGAAGCCTCTGTGCCTCAGTCTTCTATACAGCGCAAGCTCATCGTGGTTCTGTTTGGTGGTGGCACGCGTTCGAGCGAGTCGATCGATGACCCCACCCACCGTTACATTCCCCATCTCTGGAATGAGATGATACCAAGGGCAACTTTGTTCACTAACATGCGGGTAGAACACAAGGTAGTACATCCCAACTCAGCAGGTTCGATTATGACCGGCCACTGGGAGTGGGACGATATCAACTGGACGAGGCCGGTTGCCCACCCGACTATCTTCGAGATATACCGCCAGGCCCGCCGGGCACCGGACACAGCCGCATGGGCATTTGTCTATGCGTCAATCCTCGCCAGGACCGGAGAGAGTCTCGCACCGGGCTACGGAAAGGCCTACGCTGCAAACGTGGTCGAGCCGCCAACCATTCCTCGCACGACAGCGGAGGAGATGGACCGACGAATGCAGCAGGCGGCATCGCTTGGCTCGGCCGATGCCGAAGCCAGGGCAGCTCACGCCTGTGCAGAGCTTGCACGCCAAACAAGCCACATCTCGCTTGACGGACTGCGCTCAAAAGATGCCCGTTCCTTCCTCGATACCGAGTACGCGAGATGGAAAGCTGGGTCCGGCACCACAAGCCACGACGCATTTCTGGCCGACCGGGCCATCGCCTGCATGCGCACATTCGCCCCGGATGTGATGGCTATAGATTTTGGTGAGATAGACTGCGCACATTATGGCTCCTGGTCTCGTTATGTCGAAGCAATCCGCCGTACCGATGAGCTGACATGGCGGCTGTGGCAGGCAACGGAAAAGATAGAGCAATACCGGGGACGGACGCTTATGCTGATATTGCCCGACCATGGGCGCGAGCTCGACCGGCCCGGCCATTGGGGCTTCATTCATCACAGCAACTTCTACACTAACGAAGGTGCAGATGAGGGATGCCGCAGGGTGTGGATGATCGCTCTTGGCCCAGGCGTTAAGGCCGGGTGCCGAATCGAGAAACCCGTGCCAATTACAGCGGTGGCGGCCACCGGGCTTGAGTACCTGGGCCTTGAGGAGTCGGCTGGCACCGAAAGCTCAGTTTGGGACCTTATTACGTAGCAGAGATGAGATAGTCTAACAATTTAACGTGGAAATAATCACTTTTTTTGAAAGGAGCAAAAGATGAAAAAACAAACCCAAATCCTCATCGCGGCAGTTTTGGTAATTGTCCTGGCGACTGTAGCCGGCTTTGGCGACGTGCAGACAATAACCGGCACAATCTCAAAGGTAACGGTTTACCGGGGTCAGGCCCTGGTGACACGTACCCTCAACGTTGATTTGCCGGCGGGCACTTCTGAGCTAACCGTCACAGACCTGCCGGCCAAGATCGTTCCCGAAAGTCTCTACGCACAAACCTCCGGCAATATCAAAGTCTTGAGCGTCCGCTATCGGGAAAAGGCAGTTGAGGAGGATACCCGCGAGGAAGTAAAACAACTTGATGCTGAGATTGAAGAAGTAAACAATCAACTTCGGCACATTGGATGGGACTTTAAACAGCGCCGTAATCAATGGGAAATGTTCGAGAAACTTAAAGACTTTACCGTCGCCGCTGCAAAAGCTGACTTGAGTCGTGGACTGTTAACCTTTGAGCCTCTGGAAAAGCTTACCGAATATATCGAGAAGAAAGGCCTTGAATATCACAGGCACAATATAGAATACGAAGATAAAGACGCACAATTGAAAAAGAAGCGTGAACTGCTGGAACGCAAACGTAAAGAGCTCAATGCCGGTCGTTCCCGAACGGAGCGGGAAGTGGTACTGTTTGTTGGTGCTGAGGACAAGAAAAAAGCCACCATTGAATTGAGCTATCTGGTAAATGGGGCCAACTGGAACCCCCAATATAACCTACGGGCCAATCCCAAACAATCAAACGTCCTGATTGAATACAACGCAGTCATCAACCAGACCAGCGGCGAAAATTGGGGTGGCGTTGCTCTAAGCCTTTCCACCGCTGAGCCGACTATGGTCTCCGCACCTCCGGTCCTCGAACCAATGCTCGTGGGCCTTTCGCGTCCCGCACAGACCCAACAGGCTGAACAACAACGCTTTGTGCAGATTGAGAATCTTCGAAAGCAGCTAAAATCTCGCAGAGACAATATTAAGATGGGTTTTGCTGCCAATGCTGAGCTTAATACACTGGCGCTGGGCAACCAGGCCTTTGTCCTTCAAGCCAGCGGTCAGCAAGTGCAGCAGTTCCAGGAGCAGTTAGCTGATATCACCCGTAACGAAGGGGTCAGTGTAACATATAATTTGCCCGGCAAGCTCAGCCTGCCCAGTCGAAGTGACCAGCAGCTCGTAACGATAGCTTCGGTCCTGGCAAAAGCCGATTTCACGCTCATTGCCACCCCATTGCTTACTGATTATGTCTATCTACAAGCGGAGCTGCTTAACAACAGCGATACTATTCTTTTGCCCGGACAGGCCAGCATGTTCCGCAATGGCGAATTCGTCGGCAAGAGCCAATTGCCGTTAGTTACCATCGGCGAAAAATTGACAGCCGGCTTCGGTATAGATTCACAGGTTCAGGTAGCCCACGAGCTTGAAGACAAAAAGAGCCGTGTTCAGGGCGGAAATCGCATCGACACATACCATTACCGTATCGCTCTGAGCAATTACAAGAATATCGGGGTGGAATTGCAATTGCTCGACCGTCTGCCGTACACAGAAGACACTTCCATCAAGATAGAACTTGTGAAAACCGAGCCTGAGTTAAGCAAAGACAGCGAATACCTGCGTACCGCCCGCAAAAAGGGCATTTTACGCTGGGACCTGAATGTGCCGCCGAATACCGTCGACGAAGACGCAACTATTGTAAAATACAGCTTCACAATGGAGTACGACAAGAACATGCAAATTCAGCCTCGTCGCAAATAAGTCAGCATCAGGGTAAGTGCTCTGGCCCCCCAACGCACTATTTTGCGTTGGGGGGCCAGGGCCGGCTGCAGCTCCTGCCATACTCCAGGTTTCCGACATTCATATTGGATAAATCCTTCCTGCCCCTTACTCTCCGGTTGTCTCCATCGACACGGCATCCTCTGCCCAGCTTTTTTTGAAAAAAGATTGTGAACGTGCGACTTTTGGTGTAAACTACAGCAGTATTTTTCAGGATTTTGTCTGAAAAGGGTTCGAAATTTTGACACTTTTGGCATTTTGATACAGAGGTTCATTATGAAAGTAAATTTTAATAGAGCGGCACTTTCCGAGGCTTTAGGCCTGCTTGTCTCCGTGGTGCCAAGCCGAACACCCAAGCCAATACTGCGCTGTGTCCAAATCACGACCGGCGAGAAAGAGGTTCGGATTTGCGCTACCGACCTGGAGATTGGCATCAACCGCCTGGTCCATGAAGTCCAGGTTGAAGAGGCCGGCGAGGTAGTTGTCCCGGCGGACCGGCTGGCTGCCGTTGTGCGCGAAAGCGTTGACGAGGTCCTGTCACTGCAGGCTGCCGAAGGGACCTGCGAGATACGAGGAGCCGACAGCCACTTTACGATTTATGGTCAGGAGCCAGGCCAGTACCCCACCGTCCCGGGCTTCGAAGGTGACGCCAATATGGAGATTGCATTGAGTAATCTTCAGGCCGGTAGTGACCAGTGTTTGTTTGCCACCGCCAGGGAAAGCAGTCGCTATGCAATTAATGGCGTGCTGTGGGAGATTAAGGGTAAGAAGCTGATGTTAGTAGCCACCGATGGCAGAAGACTGGCACGCTGCAGGGTCAACCTGACTTCGGCCCCGGACGAGAAGATGGCGGCAACAAAGATAATAGTACCTGCCAAGACAATGGCCCTGTTGGATAAAATCGGCTCCCACGACAAGGACACCGTTGCAGTTAAACTTGTCGATAACCAGATACTGCTTAGCTGTGTGGATGTGGTGATAAGCTCGAATCTTGTCGAAGGCAATTTCCCGAAGTATGAGGATATAGTCCCGACCGACTACGACAAGAAATTGACACTGTCGACCGAGGCGGTACTGAGTGCGGTTCGCCGCTCGGCCTTGCTGACGAGTGAGGAGTCCAGAGGGATTAAACTGTCGATAGGAAAGGAAACCATGGTGTTTTCCGGCAGGGCGCCGGAGACCGGCGATGCACAAGTCGAGATGCCGATCGATTACAAAGGCGAGCCGATTGAGATTGGCTTTAATCCGCAATTCCTTATAGATGTCTTGCGGGTCATCAAGACGCCGGAATTCGTATTGGAGTTAGGACAGCAGGATAGACCCGGGCTGATAAAAAGCGGAGCAGATTTCCTCTATGTCCTGATGCCAATCAACCTGGGATAAACCCGCACCAATTAAGGTCAGATGTCAGAAATCAGAAGTCAGATTTTTCTGTCCTCTGTCTTCTGTCCTCTTTGGTCTTACGGGGCTCACGCCTAATTGGTGCGGGGCACAGTTTTGCATTTTTCGTTTTAAGTTTTTCATTTTTATGATGAATGAGGACGAACAACTACGCGGCAGTGTGAAGTGGCAAAGAAAACGGCACCTGGACGGAGCAGTCAGGTTAGGTGATGTCACCAGGGAGCTTATGGATAATCGTATTTCGCCGGTAGCCGCCAGGTTTGGCCCAATAGCCGAGCTCTGGAGCCAGCTGCTGCCTGACGAGCTTCGCCGGCACTGCAAAATTGCCGGCATTTCCGGCGGCCAACTGAAAGTATTGGTGGATTTGCCGGCGTATAGGTACGAGCTGCAATTATGCAGCTCAGAGCTCCTCAGCGAGCTGCAGCAGCAATGTCCGCGGGCCCACATAAAAAAAATTAAGTTCGTCGTCGGCTAAGAATAAAAGAAACCGCAGATTACACAGATTACGCAATTTTAGACGGGATTAACAGGATAAAACAAGAGGGAATCCTATAAATCCTGTCTGAAAAATTCAAAAAATCTGTGAAATCCGTGGTTAAAAAAGAGTCTTATAACAAATAGGGCCGGGCATAGTGCATTTAGAAATTCGAAGGTAGATAAGTAAAAGCGAAGAATTTTTTGTTTCTTACGTTTCACTTTATCCGATATATCAAATAAGAGAGATGAAGGACCACAGATACGATGCAAGTAATATAAAGATACTGGGGGGCATAGAGGCGGTGCGCAAACGGCCGGATATGTACATCGGCGACCGTGGAAGCGGAGGCCTGCATCATCTGGTCTATGAGGTACTGGACAACTCCATCGATGAAGCATTGGCTGGATTCTGCGAAAAGGTGACCGTGCGCATACACGCGGACGGCAGCTGCACAGTCGAGGATAACGGCCGAGGCATACCTGTCGAAATGCATAAAGAGGCCAAAAAAAGTGCGTTGGAAGTTGTGCTCACGACCCTGCACGCCGGCGGCAAGTTCGACACTGACAGTTACAAAGTTGCCGGCGGCCTGCACGGGATAGGCGTCAGTGTCACCAATGCCCTTAGCGAATGGCTCGAAGCTGACGTCTATAGAGATGGAAAGCACTATCATTTCGAATGCGTCCGAGGTGCCGCGAAGGGACGCGTGAAGGAAATCGGCCGGGCCGACAAACGCGGTACGAGAATATCCTTCAAACCAGATGAGCAGATCTTCGGCGATACAGAGTTCGAATACGATACGCTACAAAAACGAATAAGAGAGATGGCATATTTGAATGCAGGCCTACAGATTACCTTCAGGGACGATAGGGCCAGAAAAAAAGAGGTATTCAAGTTTGAGGATGGCATTAAGGCCTTCGTCAAGCACCTCAACGAGGGCAAAGAAACACTTCACCAGGATGTCATATATTTAGCCAGAGAAGATACTGTTGCGATGCTGAGCTGTGAAGTAGCTATGCAGTACAACGATGGCTATACCGAAAATGTGCTGGTCTTCGCCAACAACATCCGCAATATCGACGGCGGCACGCACCTTTCGGGCTTTAAAACGGCTCTGACCCGCACAATGAATTATTACGCCAAAAACAATAACCTGTTGAAGAACGGCCAGACCACAACTGGCGAGGACCTGCGGGAGGGACTAACTGCGGTTGTGGCGGTAAAACTTGCCGACCCGCACTTTGAGGCCCAGACGAAAGTGCGGCTGACCAATCCGGAAGTGGGCAGTTTCGTAGAGACCACCGTTAATGAACAGCTTGGCCACTTTTTGGAAGAGCATCCCCCCGAGTCAAAACGCATTTTGAACAAGGCCATCCAGGCCGCTGCAGCAAGAGAAGCCGCCCGGAAGGCGCGTGAGCTGACCAGACGAAAGGGTGCGCTGAGTACGTCCAACCTGCCCGGCAAATTGTGGGACTGTGCGAGCAAGGAAAAGGCAGCGACAGAGATCTTTATCGTAGAAGGTGACTCAGCAGGCGGCTCGGCAAAGGCCGGCAGAGACAGATACATCCAGGCAATCCTGCCGCTGAAAGGAAAAATCCTCAATGTTGAAAAGGCCCGCCTGGAAAAAATGCTCGCACACGACGAAATCCGAACCATCATAAGCGCTCTGGGGACCGGCATCGGTGCCGATGATTTCGATTTAAGCAGGTGCAGATATGGCAAGATAATATTGATGACAGACGCCGACGTCGATGGTGCCCATATTCGAACGCTGCTGCTGACCTTTTTCTTCAGGCAAATGCAGCAGCTGTTCCTGGCTGATATGATTTATATTGCCCAGCCGCCTCTGTATGAGATTAAGGTCAAGGGCAAAAAGAAATCTGAATATATCCTCAGCGAAAATCAAATGCACAAGCGGATGATTGCTCGCGGCCTGGAAGGCACAGAACTCGTCATCACAGATGATAAAAAAGGTAAGAAGGGCAAAAAGTCCGCCTCTACGCGGACGAGTTCGCCGGCGCGAAAGCTGGGGGACAAAGAGCTCTCTGCCCTTGTAAAGAGCCTTGCCGAAGTCGAACGCATCATAGCGGTTTTGAGCAGACGTGGAATTAAGTTTGCCGATTTCGTCCGGACCTATTATGACCCGCCCAAGGGCGGACTTCCACGCTTTCGCATCTGTGTCGAAGGCCAGGAGGAGATTTATTACGAAGTGGACGAGTACGAAAAGCGGGTCGATGAGCTCAAAGAGCGTACCAAGGCTTCGGCTTTGGACGAGGAGGAAGATTCGATTGTTGCCGAGGAGCTTCACGAGGTGGCGCGGATCAACGAGATAAACAAAACGCTCAAAAAGCAGTACAGGCTGGACCTAAAAGATTTTCTCTTAAAACCGGCAAGGTCCGTCTCCGGCGAAGCACTTCCGACCAAGTTTCAGCTCATCAACAGCACAGACAGCTACGACGTCGCCTCGCTTGGCGAGATTTGCGCCGGTATAAGGCAGATTGGCGGCAAAGGGGGCGAGATAAAACGCTTCAAGGGTCTTGGCGAGATGAACGCCGACCAGCTGTGGGAGACCACTATGAATCCGCAGACAAGGACACTGCTGCGGGTGGCGATCGACGATGCCGGCGAGGCCGACAGACTCTTTAGCATATTGATGGGTAGTGATGTCCAGGCCCGCCGAAACTTTATTCGCGACCACGCCCTCGAAGTTCAGAATCTCGATGTTTGATTCGTACGCCTTCTACTCCCTCCATAGAGCATATCTGTCGGGGAATAACGGGATGGCCCACCCACGTTTTCGCCCAGATAGGAATACGAAATGAGCTGGGTCTTTTGGCGGAATTGGTCAAAACCGAGCTGGCCCTTTGCGAATGCATCGATGTCTGACTTTTTCGCGCGAATGGTCAAAACCGCAGGCGAGGAAAAGCCTATGTCACTTAATGAAGGTGCCTTAACTATGCTGGTGGTTCTTTTATCTTTGTCCAGTATGAGATATTCACCTCTTCTATTAATCGCTTTAATAGTGACACCGGCAGACTGACCAGCTTTTCCGATAACGGTGAGAATCACCGACTCATCCGGTTTGAGGGCACGGATGTTTGCTGCATGCTTCAATGTTTTGATAAGTGTTTCTTTGAGGTCTTCAACCTTCTCGGCGTCGTATTTTTCTTCCGGGCGGTCGGTCCTGCGTCTTCTGTTGACCTCCGGTGGCGCATACATTTCCTGTATGGTTTCTGTCCAGAGTGGGTCGGTATCTTCTTCTTCGGTTTCCTTCTCTTGCTGCGTTTCGGGTGGCGGGGAGAGAAGGACATTTACTTTCATCAAAAACAGCGCTCCATAGCCCTCAAGGTAGATGGCTTCTGTCGCGCGACTGTCGCGGGCGGGAAATTGGCTGAACACGTCTCCGCCGCCACTCAAATAGCCAAAAAAACCACCGCGTACTGGAACCAGGTGCGTCTGTTCTAATTTTTTGTCAAAGATGCGAGACATCACGCTCATATCTTCGGTTATTACAGCAAGGTATTCTATTTTCATCTCGGCGGCGGGAATTACAAGAACCGCCCCGCCGACGCCGTGCCCCAATAGCGGTATGCGCCCCAATAGCGGTATGCTGACTCGGTTTACTGCCGTCAACAGATCTTCAGCCGCCAACAGATCGTCAAGTATTACCTGCTTTTGTGCATCCTCTATCTGTTTTAGCTCGACTTCCATCTGCTTTTGTGCAACATCTGCTTGTTTTTGCGCCACGTCTGCCGCAATCGAGACTTCTTTGGAGACCTCCCGGTTCCCTTCCTGGGCTAAAGCGAAACCCGCCGTTAGTAGATTGAGGGCAACACATACAATAATCGTTCGGGTTAAAGCACTTTTCATTTTTTACTCCTTTCGTTCGTTTGAGTTGTTTGAATTTTCGGATAGATTCGGGACTAAACTACCGGGCTGGGTATAAACCAACAGTTGGACCATATCCTGCCTGGTGCGCTGCAGCTCGTCTTCGGTCCGGATAGCGAAGGTTGCAAAAGCATTGCTCAACTGGGCGTTGTCCCGTAGCCGATTCAACTCTATCTGCTCAAAGGCTGCTGCTACCCATTGTCTGTCCTCTGTTTGTGCCTCATTGATGGACTCGATAAGTTCTGTAAGCAGCTCATTCGTCACAGCATTGGAAGCAGCTAAGGTCTGTAGAGCGAACTGGCTCAAGTCGCGGCGGTATTGCTGACTAAGCTCATCTTTGAGCCGGACATAACTGCTCACCATACCTAACTGCCAGTAGCGTTTCATCTCATCAAGCAAGTTCTGGCGAATAGCCGGCTCGAGAGCAGCTTGAAGCTGTTCCACATCCGGCGGTCGAGGGGCTGATAGGCGGCCTGCGGCATACGCAGCGGCAATCAGCAGCACCGCGGCGGCGGCGACTTTAGTAAAGCTTCTTGCAGCTTTTATTCTTTCTATAATTTGGATTCGCTTCTCGACCTTGACCGTGTTTGGTTGCTTGGAAGCTTCTGTCAGCTTTGCAATGGTCGCATCAACCGTCTCCTGTGGCGGACCGGGGGGGACCGGCTCACTTTTGAGATAGCTTACGACCTTATCCATAATACTCTTTCCCTTTTTCATTGCTCTACCTCACTTTTCATCTTTTTCAAAAAGCTCACTAAGTTTTGCCCTGGCGCGGTGCAGCAGCACACCAGCGGCGTTAGTCTTAATGCCAAGCTCTTTTGCAATTTGTCGATAGCTCATATCATTTAAGAATCGGAGGCAAAAGACCTGCGCCTCTTGCGGCGGCAGCTGAGCTAACGCCTCTCGTAACTTGATGGCTAACTCCTGTGTGTGCAGCTGTTGTGTCGGAGACGGGTTTCCACTCGATACAGCAGCTACATCCACAGCATCTGTGTAAACTTGTGACTCGCGAAACCGCTGGCGCAGCCGGTCTATCGCCCGAGCGGTGGCGAGCCGAGCCAACAGTGCGGAAAAGCTCCGCACACGCTGACGACGTGAGACTTCCAGAGCGCAAACGAACGTTTCTTGGAAGCAGTCCGCAGCATCAGCATCATTGCCCAAAAGCCGGTACGCGGTCTGCCACACAGCAGGGCCGTGTTTTTTGACAATCAATGGCCAATCAATCACTTGCAAGCGACCTTTCCTCTTAAGCAATCGCCGCCGGGTCCCCGTCAATATAATAGTCGATACACCCCCATGTTTTATTACAAAAAAAACCAAAACAACAGAGGAGTTCCTATTTGGGCCTGAGGAAGCTGGCGGAGCTCATTTGCAAAGGACTCCGCCATGCCTCTGGCGGATAGATTGTGCACGAAATGGATAGTTGTCATGTAAGGCAGGTGGAAAATCCGCCAAAGGCGGAGACTTTTGACGACTTACTTCTAACGGCGTGGAAAATCTACGAGCCCCGTTAGAAGTTCTGCCATGGCGGGCAGAGGTAAGTAAGACGTTTTACTTCTAACGGAACGAGCAAACGTGAGATGTACCCAGCCAGTCGAGGCCCCCCATTGATGTCCTCTTTTAGACAGGGTTAACAAGATAAAGTAGGATAAAATCCTGTAAATCCTGTCTAAAAAAAAGGTTTACTCGCTACCGACCATCTGTAAGCTGGCTAAGGCAACGAACTTGTCATCCGCCAATTCAAAAACTCCGTCAAGGCCGGTTACCGTAAAGATGCCTTTGGTCGCGGGGGCAACGCTGCAAAAAACAAGCCGATGCCCGCAGTCGCCCACCAGCTTGCGCAACTTCAGCAGCTTTGAGAGGCTCGAAGAGGTTACAATATCCACGCTGGAAAAATCAACTACCAGGTCACAGTTGCCTCTGTCACGTATGATTTCGGTAACGGCTCTGAGCTCATCGCCCATTTCCGGTTCCTGGGGCAAGTCCACGAGAACAATGTTCTCCGACCAATTTTGGATTCCCATTTTATATCTCCTTTTTAATCGATACTGCTTTCGCGAATTCGAAATGTGTTATCGGCATAAATTCGGGCTGAGTTAAGCAAAAAACAAAATGGATTTTAACTTCTTTTCAGACAGGATTTACCCCGTTAGATAACGCACGCAAAAAATATCTAACGGGGTTTACACGATTTTCTCTTGTTTTATCCTGTTAATCCCGTCTAAAACCGGAATGAGAGTTTAGGTAGCCGCGAAGTGTGAGCTTTTCAGATTTTGCCGCTTTGTTAATGGGCGATGAGGGATTCGAACCCACGACCGGCTGATTAAGAGTCAGCAGACCGAAAATCATAAGTCCTTTTAAGTTTTCTTCAATCGCGATGCAAAAACATCCACCAGCGAATAAATGAAAAGCTTCTGGTTTTATCGGTTGCTTACAGCATTGCGTGATGGATTTTCGAGCCGGGCGGTGCTGAGTTTATCAGCCTGGTGCAAGCCGCCGTGAGAAGTCCACACTTTGGTGGGGACTTATAATACTTCCAGAAGTAAGACCATTGTGGTGACAATGCGCGCCTGCTGGGCAAAAACAGCTTGCCAAGTTTAATAGTTGACACCGCTATCCTAATATGTTAAAGTAAATATTGTTCATATAATCGGCAACTATGATTTTGGGCCTGCTAAGTTATAAAGATAAAACCTGGGTTAAGCGGCCGAAAACATCATGGCATGGCAGGAGATAGAAGATGTCCATATCTGTGAAGATTTCGTTTTTATCACTTGTATTGGTCGTGTATCTGGCTGGCTCGGCTGGTGCCCAGCATTGCCCCGTAGGCGATCTGAATGAGGACTGCAAAGTTAATTTACGGGACCTGCGGCTCCTTGCCGACCGCTGGTTGGATCTAAACTGTCTCTCCCCTGGTTGCGAAGCCGACCTGGATGGTGTCCCCGGGGTGGATATGTTTGACTTCGCCTGGTTAGCGGCCAACTGGCTCAAGGACTACAGCGAAATC
>JAUXAB010000100.1 GCA_030615025.1 Phycisphaerae bacterium
GCCGGTTGTCAGATTTTAATGCAGTCAATCACTTTCCTACGCAGGCATATCCACCGGTTTGGCGATTGTCCTGATCAGGTTCAAAGGGTTTTTCTCAGGCCTGCTTTTAGCAAGCCACCCCTAGCAAACAATTTTATTATAGCTTATTGATTCCGGCAGTCAAATAAATATTAGCGCTTAGCGTATACCCTGTCCGCTATCTGTTGTGGCAGAATCTCCTTCAACCCCATTAGTCCGCCTTGGGCGGATTTTCGTTGGGCCTCTAACAGGGTCAAGGCAGTTGCAAAAAGAGATGCACGCCCTTTTTGTTTGAGGTAACAATATCCCATTTGCCATCCCCGTTGATGTCGGTTACCTCGAACTGCGTTCCGACGCCGGAGTCGTCGTCGATTTTGTGCGGGATGAACTCAACCCGGCCTTTCTGTGGACGTCGAAGCTCAAACCAGTACAGCACCGCCGGCTCGCGCCCGCCGGGGTCGTTACCCTGGTGTGCAAAATACCGCTTGCCGGTGACCAAATCCTTAAGGCCATCGCCATTGATGTCAACCAGGATTATCGCGTGCGTCTGAGAAAACTCCTTGAAGATAAGGTGCTGCTTGAACTGCGAGCCGTTTGCGCCAGGGAGCTGCTCGAACCACCAGATGCCGTAATTGTGGGCCGAGCTGGTAATTATGTCACTGTCGCCGTCACCATCGACGTCATAAACGAGAATATCCGCGCAGTCCGGGCCCAGCTTTGCCGGGTGCCACTTCCAGTTCTTCTGTGTGCGGTCTTTCGGAGCTTCCCACCAGCCTTTGGTGAAGAGCACATCGTTTCGGCCGTCGCCATTGACGTCGCCACAGCCGAGGCCGTGGCTGTACCGCTTCGTGCCGGGGGCGTCCGGGCCGGCGATTACGTGCATGTCCCATAGACCTTCAAGGTCTTTCGGCACACTGAACCAGGCCATCAGTCCTTCAGGACGAACGCCAAAAATCAAGACAGGCCGGCCTTTGCCAAGCAGGTCAACGAACAGCGGCGTCTCGTTACAGGCGCTTTTGACAACCTGTCGCTCTTTCCAGTGGCCGGGTTTGTTCTTGGGGTTCTCATACCAACGGCATGGCTCGCCGGGCATCCCGATGATAATCGAATCGACCCAGCCGTCACCGTTTACATCCTGGGCGAAGTTGGTAAAGCACTGGCTGTAACCTTTTGAGCCGTCGTATTGTCCGACAGGGCGGATCTCGTGCATCTTCCAGTCGGGCGCTGCGTACCACACGTCACCGGCGAGGATATCGGGCTTGCCATCGTGGTTGATGTCTCCGACCGCAACGCCCTCAGAGCGGAAGGTCCTGTCTACAACGATTTTCTTAAACTGTATCTGACCTCCAGCAGCCAGCACATTCCCGAAAAACACTAACATGACCAGCAGAAACACCCATTTTGTCTTCATAACAACCTCCTATTAAAACTTGAGTTACAGAAAGCCTCAATTATAACTTATCGACTTGTCTCAGGCAAAGATATATTTAAAAGGCATTCCTCGGCATGTCTGCTTACCGAAGTCCTCTTAGGGTCTTTCGGGCTCTCTGCTTAGTGCCATCGTTCCTTGATTTCTCAGCCACCGTTTGCAGCACTTGTCGGCGCTGGTTCCTGGAAACCCCGCGAATATCTTTGGCGGTAATTCGCACCATGGCCGAATAGGCTTCCTCGACGACCGCCGGGTCTTCAGCGAGGGTCGTCAATAGCTCCAGAGCACTGGCGCTTGGCGCTTCACCCAAAACAGCGATGGCCTGCCACTTCTCTTCGGGCCGCTTGATGTGGGACAGCATGTCCTTGACCTTGGACACCTTTCGTTCGTTGCTGAGCTTCTTATTGCCGCGTATGTACTGCAGGTAACCACGCAGACCCAGCACCTGATGCGGCATCTTCTTAGCCGAGGTGGCCAACATCAGTAGGGCTTGCCCTGCCTCGCTGTCCTCAGGCCAGTTGTTCGGCCAATTCGACAGGATGCGCACGGCCTCGTCTTGGGCGGGTGGCTCGGCTGTCTCAATGGCGGATTTGACAGCCGCCAGCGCGTCGGACCCGCCAACGATGGCAAACGCGTGCAAGCCGATGATGTGGAGCTCGTTGTCACTGCTCTGTGTCAAGGGTTTCAGGTGCGGGATGCATTTCACGCCGCAACGGCCACTAATCGCCAGCAGAGCCTTTCTGATGCCCGCCCGTTCACTGGAGTTGTTGGTATTCTGAAGCAGCTTGACGAGATCGGCCGTCTGCTGGTCCTGGCCGATAATGCTGATTGTACGTACAGCCGCACCGCGAATCTCGGCATCAACATCGTGAAGGCTCAAGACGACCGCAGGAAGAGCACTGCTAATTTGCCTCTGGCCAGACAACTCAATGAGAACTTGTTGGAGTTTGCCTCGCGCTTGCGGGAGGCGGGCGAGAAGGTCGGCATCCACGTCTTTGCCAGGCAGTCTGACGAGCGTCTCCATAGCTGCTTGTTCCAGCTTGGCATCATCCTCGGTCGCGGCCTTCAGCAAGACCGGCACGCACGAGACATCACCCAAGCGGATGAGGATGTTGATGGCCGTGATGCGCAACTCCTTCGGGCTGCTCTGAGCCGCTTTGTGAACGATCGGTAGAACAGCAGAGTCGCTACGGTCGGCCAGGGCCAACAGCAGCAGGGGACGCCGGTCCGGATTCAAGCGATTCAGTTCGACTGCCAAAGCCTCGGTCACGTTGCGGCCGGGAAGCTCACGGGCCGTGCGCAATCCGATACCGAGCCTCTTTTTGTCTTCCGATCGCAACTGCTTGATCAACAGGGGCAGACCGGCCGACTGGCGGGCCAGAATAGCGCCGCGGATTGCCTCCAGGTGTCTCTGATCTGGCACGTCCGCTTTGCGAACCGTGTCGTACAGCTTGACGGCTTCAGCAGTCCTGTCGTGTGCCAGGAACCGCTCCGCACATAGAATGCAGCCTTCGGCCACCGCCGACCGAACGCCGGACGGCGCAATGGCGAGGGATTTCGTCAGTGCCTTGGCTGCCTTCTCGCCGCCGATGTGCCCCAACGCCACGGCGGCGGCCGATGCGACGGAAGCGTTGGCATCATCGAGTTTCTGCACGATGGTGTCAACGGCGCCGACATCCCGACGCACTGCAATCGAATTTATCACTCCAACAAGCAGCCGGCCCTGCAACTTGCCCAGCGCGTTGCGTAGCGCGGTGTCAGCGGCGGTTCCGGGGATCGCCTCGAGCGCGATCCGCGCCCACGACGCCAGTTCCTTGTCCGCCAGCAGCGGCGCGAGGGCGGGGACGGATTGCTCGGTGCCATAGATGGCAAGTTTCTTACAGGTGATGGCTTTCTCACTCTTAGGAGCATCTGATTGCAGCACGGCGATCAAGTCGCGCTGTTTCACGTCCGCAGCCGGCCGATCCTGAGCGACGGTTCCGGCTGACATAGCAACTATGATGAGAATAACGCACCAGGGGGAATATCGTTTATTGATTATCATGATTGTCCTCGTAGCTTGAATGGTTTCCTTCGAAATATCCGACGCTATATTCGCCATGGTTCCCGCAGGGCCTCTGAACGCAACCGGTTGGCCTGCTCGTCGCCAATGAATTCATTCTTCTTCGGGTCATACTTGACCTTGCGATTAAGGAAAAGAGCGATGTTTGCCGCATGGCAGGCGATATGCGCCCAGCACGCCGCGTCGGCGTTGGCCCGGGTCAGGGCACGCGTCTTGACACAATCAAGAAAGTCACGCACGTGGAAGTCAGCGGGGTAGCCCGGTATCTTGGTTCCTCTTCGGAGCAGCAGCGATTGGGAGCTCGCGGCGAACTCCGCATCGTCGCCCGTCTCGATCCAGCCGGTTTTGCCTTCGAAACGTACCGGACACGAGCCTAACGGCAACCACCCGTCGTTACGCATGACGAGTTTTACGCCGTTGGCATATCGGGCATGTAACTGGCCGTTAACCGGCTCGTACTCCACGGGTGCTGTGTCGTCGGCGTCGTTGGCCAACTGGCACAGGTCAACGCAGTGGGAGCCCCATTCGAGACACCCGCCTCCGACCAGTCCGCCGCCTTTTTCGAAGTGGAAGGCGTTCATGAGTTTGCGGGTGTAGGGGCGCCATGCGGCCGGCCCGAGGTACATGTCCCAGTCCACCTGCTCTCGGGGCGGTTCCGGCTCAGGCGCGACCCAGCCACTCATCTTGGTCCCCAGGCCGCCGGGGTGAGCGTGCAGTGTCTGAAGTTGACCGAGCTTGCCGGTCCTGGCCAGTTCGATCGCATAGGCAAAGTTGGGCAGGCTACGGCGTTGCGTGCCGGCCTGAAACACGCGGGCCGTGCGGCGAAAGATATCCGCCAGCGCCAGGCTCTGGGCGATGTTCTTTGTGCAGGGCTTCTCGCAGTAAACGTCTTTGCCTGCTTTTGCCGCCATCGTAGCGGCCGTGGCGTGCCAGTTCGGGCCGGTAGCTATCAGCACCGCGTCGATATCGTCCCGCGCCAGTAGCTCGCGCATGTCGATGTACGTTGCGCACTGCTTGTCATCGTTGATGGTATCGACCTGATCCTTGGCGCGCCGGCGGTTGTCGCCGCGTACGTCACAAACGGCAACGCACCGCAGATCGGGCTCCCTCAAGAAGCAGCCCAGCACGTAACGGCCGCGATTCCCAATCCCAATGGCACCCAGTATGATTCGTTCGCTGGGGGCCACACTGCCACTCTTGCCCAGCGCCGTGCCTGGGATCACTTGCGGCACGGCCAGGCAGACACCAGCCTGCACTGCGGTTTTGAGAAACCGCCGTCGGTTTAGACCCATTCTTTCTTTGCACATACTTGACCTCCTACTAAGCAAAAAAATCTACAAGCCACAGTGATCACACTTCTCATAGGCCCCTTTTCTCATATACGAATAGAGAGACACTGAGGCTTCAATCCATACCAATATCAGTCGAGCGTGCTTATTATGCTCGGCACCTTCAATCGAGATTAGCTGTTTATAACAAAAATCACCGGCCACACATCTGAAAAGTATAGCTGGAAATCCTATTCTGTGCAAAGCAATTCTTTCGCCACTTATGGCACGCCGGCTTTACTGGCCAGTCTCCATTCATGCCTCAAGCCCACAAGCTCAATAGGCTGGGATTTAACCGTTTCAGTTAGATAGTTTAAGTGTATGTGGGCAACTGCGAGTCAATATTTTGGAGCCGGTGTCGGTTACGAGAACATCATCTTCTATTCGCACGCCTAATTTGCCGGGGATATATATGCCCGGCTCAATCGTAATAACTTCGCCGGCCTTGAGCTTTCCCTTGCTTTCGGCCTTGAGGAAAGGCGATTCGTGAATTTCCAGGCCCAGGCCGTGTCCCGTCCCGTGGCCATAAACAGGTAAATCGTATTTGCTAATCACCTCCCTGGCAGCGGCATCAACCTGTACCATTTCGACGCCAGCTTTTACCGTATCTATCGCAGCGGCCTGGGCTTGCTCCACAACATCGTACACCTTTTTATAGAAAGTGGTCGACCTGCCAACCGCAAAACATCTGGTAATATCGCTGCAATAGCCTTTGTACCTGGCCCCGAAGTCTATCAATATCGTATCTTTTTTCTTGAGCCTTCTTTTGCTCGGCTGGTGATGGGGACGCGAGGCGTTTGGACCAAAGGCAACGATTGTTTCGAAGCTATTGCGTGCCCCCAGCTTGCGAATTTGAAAATCCAGCATACCGGCCAATTCGTTTTCGGTCATCCCTGGCCTTGTGTGTCGCAAGGTTCGTTTAAGGGCTTGTGCTGCTATTGAAGCTGCGGCCTTGATAGCGGCAATTTCGCCGCTGTCCTTACTGCTGCGGATGGATTCGATAATATTGCCAACCGTTTTGAGCCGGGCCTTGACACTCCTTTTCAACTCTCCAAAATCAGCAAGCGAAGCGGACTTTTCAACGGTTACCGCTTGCACGGATTTCAGTTTCTTTAGCAATTTAGCCACGGCTTCAGCCAGGGAATCTTTTCTCTGGATTATCCCACAGCCGATACATTCTTTTTGCGCCTGCTCAATGTATCTGCTGTCGGTTAAGAGATAAACTCGGCCTTTTGTAATGACCGCCCAGCTATCATCGCCAGAAAAGCCGGTTGTATAAGTTACATTGGCCGGCTTTGTTACTACAAGGCAATCAATCTTTTTTTTATTCAACTGGTGGTGAATCGCCTTTATGCGTTTTCCTATCATTTCTCTGTTCATCGATACTGTTGCCTGTCGTATTCCGTTTCCCAATGCTCAGTTTTTGAGTACGTTTTTTTTCGGTGCCCACTTTTTTTGCCAGGCAGGGTAGTCCCTGGCCAGCAGCTCTGCCGGCCCGTAGCCGTACCACGAATAGCCGGTTCGCCGCTCGTGTTCAATCTCAGCCAGGGTGTCTTTTATTTTGCCGTCGCGTCCACAAAAAATCGGCCGGTTGGTCCCTATCTGGTAGAAGCGTGCCCACATTGGCGGGGCCGTTGCGTCCCTGATGATGACCTTATCATAACCTCTTTCGGACTGGTCCGGCTTATTTACCTGCCGAATGCCGGTGAGCTTGACACGGTCGAACCAGGCAACGGCGCCCTGAATGGCCTCGATGATTTCCACAGTAGGGTTGTCGATGTCCATCAAGAACTTTACAACGCCGACGCTCTCGCCACCACAAATCGATACTTTCTCGTAGATGCGGGCCGGCCTGGGTTCGAGGGTCTTCTCGTCGTGCTGTTGACACCAGGCGGTTCGCCTGCCGCCGACGATAATCTGGCACTTCAGGATACACTCGATGCCTTTCTGAACGGCTTTTTCGGCGTTCTTGCGGCGTTCTTCATCAACGAAGGCATACCATGGTTTTTTCTCGGCAATATCGCGCAGGACAGTCATTGCGCCAATCATGGCCCCATCATTAAATGTTATGTACCTCGAGTAGCCACTGAGGTTTGGGTAGCGTTGCGGCCAGCCGCCGTTGGGGTACTGGGCCTCCAGCAGGTAGTCCACGGCCTTGAGGAAGGCCTTCTCGAAACGTTCGTGTCTGGTGGCGTCATATACTCTGGCCAGGTATCGCATCTGCGTGTGGGTGGCGCCGTTGTCAAGTGTGGAGTCCTCTTTATTTTTATCCTTACGGAGCTGAGCCTTGTCCTTCTGGCTCAGGACACGGGCCATGTCAATGTTCTGCCGCCAGCCGCCGCTGTTGCGCTGGTACAGCAGGACATTGTCGGCAATGCGAATCGCCTCCTCGCCGGCGTAAAAAACGGGCCTCTGAGCGAGGCAGCGGCCCCAGGAGATGGGCCTGATAGGCGTCTTCCCGCCTTGCGAGCCGAATACCATTGCCGTGGCAAACAAACACAGCAAACTCATTACCTTCCAGTGTGTCGTCTTTTTCATAATCACCGCTACAATTGATAACAACATTCTGGCAAAAAATAAAGCTTTTTTGCTAAGCCTCCATTTCCCACTCACCAATTAACCACTCGCCAACCGGGCTGCCGGCGCTGCCATCCTTTTTTATCTTGTCGCGACCGTTCTTTGCCACTACAATAAGCCGGTCTTTGCGCTCAATCTTAAAAATTAGTGGTTAATCTATGCTATTGATATTACCCATTCGGACGAATATCCGGCCGTGGCGAACGCCATATGCAAATTACGCCCTCATAATTGCCAACGTGATTATCTTTCTTATGACCTATTCACCGCATTATTCCTGGGTAGCCGGCACCCGTGTGCTGGAACCGCTCAGACCCGCAGTTGAGCAATTTATGCTAATACCAAAATATTTGAGAATTTGGCAGCTTGTAACCTACGCCTTTCTGCACGGCAGTATTATTCACATTATCGGCAACATGTTCTTTTTGTACCTGTTTGGCAATAATGTCAACGACAAGCTCGGCCACCTTGGGTATCTGGGTTTGTACTTGGCTGGCGCAGTGTTCAGCGGCATAGGTCATGCCGTTTTCCATTCGTCTTCACCTATACCTACTCTGGGAGCCAGCGGTGCCGTTGCAGCAGTAACCGGTGCTTATCTGGCTCTGTTTCCGCAGACCTTGATTACGGTTCTGTACTGGCTGTTCTTTTTTATTGGCACCACGGAAATTCCCGCCTTGTATTTTATCGGTTTCAAGCTGGTTTTCTGGGACAATGTACTGGAAAGACGTATACCCAACGTCGCCTATGATGCGCACCTTTCCGGCTATGCTTTCGGCGTCTTGGCTATATTAGTGATGCTCGCCACCGGTTTGATTACCAGCAGCAGTTTCGACTTGTGGGCAATGATAAAACGATGGAATCGGCGGCGTCAGTATCGCGATGCTGTTTCGACCGGTTACGACCCGTTTAGCGGCCAGACAATGACCAGGCAAATAAAAGTAAAAGAGGTTAAAAAAACTGCCGCCGAGAAGCAGCAGGAGGAGAAAACAAGGGAGCTTCGCAACGAGATTGCCAGCCGGATTGCTCAGCGCAATTTGCCGGCCGCAGCCGAATTGTATTTGGAGCTTATAGACCTTGATAGTGAGCAGATTCTGCCTCGCCAGTATCTGCTGGATATTGCCAATCAGCTTGCCGGCGACAATAAACCGGCCCAGGCAGCCCAGGCGTACGAACAGTTTTTAACTCACTACAGCAACTACGAATACGTCGAGCAGGTTGAGCTGATGTTGGGCATATTATATTCGCGATATCTTCAAAAGCCCGACCTGGCGGCAAAGCATTTGCAGGCCGCAGCTAAAAAGCTCTCAGACCCCGGCCAATTGAAGATGTGTAACGACGAGCTTGCTCGATTACTTAATTAGGGACAGCCACCTATTTTTTCTTGACGCGTTATGGGTTGAGTATTAATCTGTCGGTATGCCAAGGATTGCAAGGATAGTTATTCCGGGAATTCCGCACCATATAACCCAACGCGGCAATAACCGGCAAGATGTGTTTTTTGTGAACGATGACAGGCGGGTATATTTAGGGTTGCTTAGGAAACAGTCGAGCAAGCACGGCCTGGAGATTCTGGGTTATTGTCTGATGCGCAACCATATTCATCTTATCGCTACACCGCAGCGTGGGGAGTCCCTGGCAAATGCAATAGGAAGAACACATTTTTCATATACACAATATATCAACAGAATGCACGGGCGCAGCGGCCATCTTTGGCAGGGTAGATTTTATTCCTGCGCTTTGGATGAGTTGCATCTTTTAAGGGCGATGCGCTATATAGAATGCAATTCGTTGCGGGCGAGAATCTCGCGGGTTCCATGGGCATATCGCTGGTCGAGTGCAGCGGCGCATATCGGCAAAGCCGACCGAGCAGGACTATTGAATCTGTCTAAATGGTGGGATATCATCAGCGCGAAAGAATGGATGACTCTGCTTAGGCAAGAGCAGGATGAGAAGGAATTAGAGAGCCTGCGCACAAATACATATAAAGGCAGGCCATTGGGCAGTGATCGCTTTATAAGTAAGTTCGAGCGTCTGTTGGGTTGTAGGTTGCGGCCACTGCCTGTGGGTAGGCCGAAAAAGAAAATAATAGATATGAAGAGAAAAAACAGGTGAAAAATAAAAAATAGGTGGCTGTCCCCAATTAATACGAATGGGTTTTTTCAATGACATGGTCGTTTCTCCTTAAACAAAGATTTTGTAATTTGTGGTTACTTTCGTTTTCTCATCAGCAGCGCCCCTAAGCCAAATAATAAAAGGCTACCAGGTTCCGGGATTAAGTTAATATGGGAATATTTGTCAAAAGCTAATTCATTAAATATAAAAGGGGAACCATCCTGTAAGAATCCAGTTAAACTCCAACCATCATAGCTGAAATCATAGCCATGGATATCTACTGTGCTTGACTCGGAGAAACCCGGGGAATTAGTGGAAGAGAAATTGCCTCCATAAATATTTAGTGTGCTTAAGTCCATGACAGCGAGGGAATGACATGTTACGCTACCGCCGTAGATGTTAACTACGCTCGAGTTACCAGCTATAATCTCTCCGAACACTTCACCAACATAAATATTCGCTATGCTCGAGTCGTAGGTTCGCAGACTGCCTACACTACCGCCGAACATATCTACGGTTGTGGTGTCAGGCGGTGTGTCATAAATCCTGACCATATTGTAGATGGCGCCATCTTCAATAGTTGCATCACTGTAGAAATCAACATCTATCGCCTGCACCTGAGATACCGGAAGCAGCATTGTCACTGCCAGGATTGTTATAATTTTTGTTTTTGTCCTAATTTTGCGCACCCTTTCTGTTTTATACCCCGTCAAAATTGGCTTCTAAATTATTATACCATCAGGACAACCGAAATGCCAGATAAATATTCCTTGACTTCAAGCCTTTCATCGCCCGCTAAAGATAAATTAAATCTGTAAAATCCGTGGCCAAACCCAAAACTAAAATCCCCTATGTCCCCTAAATTAACAAAATGTTAAAATACAAAAAGGCTAAATTTTTACCCATTTTTGGTTAAAAAACGCGCATTTTTGCAATTTTCTGCTAACTTTTTGACAATTTTTGCGCATTTTTTACCCCTTTTTTCTTACCTATATTGCCCAAGTTCCACAAATTGACATAACAACCCCCTTTTTTTGCCAAAAACCAACATCCCCACGAAAAAAACTGAAAAAAACCCAATTTCCCCAAATCACAACAATCTCACTTTTCAGTGCTGTTAATCTGCGAAATCTGTGTCTAAAAAATTCGTTTAATTCGTGGCTAAATTTTTCTCTGCGTTCTTAGCGTTCTCCGCGGTGAATTTTTTTATTTTTTTTGTTGACTATTGTTTGATAATATGTTAAAATGCCTATATGTTTACCAGAAAGTAAACTTGAAGACGCTGGCAGGCGAAGGATATAGCGGAGAACCGCACGAGTAGGGCAAGCCAGCCCAAGTTTCGTATCAGCAGATACAAGTCAAATTTAGTCGTTCGTGAATAACTAAAAACGGAGCCTGTCCTGAGCGTAGTCGAAGGAAACTATGAACAATGAACTACTCACAAGCATCGAGAATCCAACTTTAGCTCACTTTAGGCACTTTAGCTCACTCTTAACTAAATTGCCCTTTACACTTGTAAAGAGTCCTCTACAAATCACCCCTTTTTATGCAAAACAAAC
>JAUXAB010000068.1 GCA_030615025.1 Phycisphaerae bacterium
TATGCCGCCTGGCGTTCAGATTCTCGATGATTATGATGGCAGGTTAAGCAATGCCGGCGAGAAGGTGCAGCTTAGTATGCCTGGCGATACTGATGAGTTTGGCACGCGTTATTATATCCGCATTGACAGGGTAAATTACAGTGATGGTTCACATCCTGAGGATTGTCCTGGCGGTGTAGATCTGTGGCCGACCGAGGCGGATGGGCTTGGCAAATCGCTTGCTCGTAAGGTGTCGACTGATTATGGCAACGACGTAGCCAATTGGGAAGGGGCTTCACCTTCACCTGGCGTCGCCAACCCGTAGAATCGCGGCCAGAAGGGCAGAGATACCGCTGTTCAACGTCGCGGAAGATAGCAGCGAAGCGAAAAATGAGAGTTTAGTTAAACGCTATTGCTCTTCGTCATCGCCAGGACTAATTACTCTGACGGTGTCAGTGCCATAAAAGTATTCGCCTGATACGAATCTGCCTATGACGGTTAGCTCTATCTGCCATCCGCCTGGTGGCGGATTATCCGGCGTGGCGGCAAGCCCCGTTAGAAATTCCGGAAATCGGCCTGAGGCCAGTCTCGGCAAGGCCGAGCCTTGACGGGCCTCGAAAAGAGAGGTTTCTAACGCGGCAAGCAGCTCAGCTCTATCAAAAACAGCAAAAATTCTTACGTTACTTCGTACTCGCCTCGCCCCTCCCAGGGGCGGGACTCGTCTGCGCGGCTGGATGACGTATTGCTTGGTTGCTTCGATAGCACCCGGATACAGAACCAGTGGAACATAGGCGTCGATATCGTCCTTGACAATCGGTTCTGGCAGGCGCATCACCGCTAATACCCGTCGCTCGTGCCCCGTGCCCCGTCGCTCGTGCCTTGAGCGACGAATTCTCCGCGGAAGTATAATGAGCTTGCCTTGCGTCTGCGCCACAGCTTCATAGGCACCCATATCAAAATCGGGCAACTCGCCATTATTATCAACGCCGGGAAAATCAAACGGGCGAATATTGCCGTCAATATCCTCATATACCCCTGTGTCAGTCCCTGCATCGATGCAAGGCGAACCAGCCAACAACCGATAGTCACCGTTGCCGACATCGGCGAACAGTGGGTCGTCGTCGATGTTGCCCTCGCCCAGCCACCCACCCTGCACGTCACTGTAGGTTATTGTGATAGCTGAGTTGTCGTTGTTCCATATTTGGGTTCCCGCGGAGCGGGGTCCCTCATCACCACCATCCCAGAGGATACAGTTGGCGAGTTGAAGGTAGCTTGGATACTGCTGGTCATGAGAATCACAAGCCAGACCATTTCCATTCGGTGCCGAATTTTCAGCAAACGTGCAGTTTGTTAGCATCGGGCTGGTGCGCTCGTAATTGTACATTCCGCCGCCGCAGTTCGCCGAGTTACCGATGAACATACAGTTTGTTAGCGTCGGGCTGCTTTTGTAGTTGTACATCCCGCCACCAGAAGACGCCGAGTTACCGCTGATGATACAATTGGTAATCGTGAAAACACAACACTGACGGACGCTGACGGAATGTCTCCGAGTCCCGTACCCCAGTCCGTATGTGTCCGTGTCTCCGCAATCGGACATTCCTCCGCCGCGGTAATCTGCCACATTTGCCATGATAGTGCAGTTTGCGATAGGTCCGTTGCAGTGGTAGAGTCCGCCTCCATCTTGGCCCCAGTTGCCGGCAATAGTGCAGTTGGTGATCGGGCCGTCGCAATCGTACAGGCCGCCACCTCCGTCCAGAGCTGTATTGCTGTTGATTATGCAGTTACTTATGCTGGCGCGGGTGCCTGCTCCGCAGATGCCTCCGCCCCTGGCATTAGTGGAGCCGTGTGTGATTGTCATGCCATAGAGATGACAAGTAGTGTCCTCGGTCCCTGTAAGATTTATGACACGGCCACTCATGGTCGAAGCATCGCGATCAGTATCACCATTTATTATCGTGGCGGCCACGACGTTAGGGTCGTTTGGATCGGTACTTGTGAGAGTGATATTGCGTCCTCCGAGGTAAATGTTCTCATAGTATGTGCCTTCGGCCAAGACGATAGTCTCGCTGGGCCGACTGAAGAACAGTGCTTCCTGGATGGTGACAGAATCAGTAGGTACCTGCCATACCCGCGGCGGGTCGGCAGTTAGTGGGTTGGTTCCGGCCAAGATTTCCAACCCATCAGCCAGGCCATCGCCGTCCGTATCGGGCAGATTTGGATGCGTGCCGTAAAGGACCTCTTGCGCTGCTGGCAGCCAGTCACCGTCTATGTCTGGCGTGCCGCCGGTCTCATAACAGCCCATATCGAGCTGCCCGCCTACCATCCGGGTCGCACCGTCGCGGTCGGTGCAGGGTAGATTCATACAATAGTAATAATTGCCCGCATCTTTACATGGTGAATCCGGCAACAAATGATAGTCGCCATTTTGGGCATCGACAAAACGAGGGTCGCAGCTTATGCAGCCCAACGCGCCGGCGCCACCTTGCACGCAACTGTACAACGGGACGGAAGAGGCAGAGAGAACCGAGTCACCAGGCGAATTGCTGGGGTCCCCGCTCCAGATGATGCAATTGATGATAGGGCCAGAGCAGTGGTCCAGCGCACTGGCCGAGTTGTCGGTGATGGTGCAGCTAATAATCGGTCCGTAACACGAGTAAAGCGCGCCGCCACACGAGCCGGCAGTGTTGCCGCTGATGATACAATTGGTAATCGGCCCGTTGCATCCATACAGCCCGCCGCCAACATCTGCAATGTTGTCTGTGATAGTGCAGTTGCT
The DNA here is from genome assembly GCA_030615025.1 of Phycisphaerae bacterium. Taxonomy (GTDB): domain Bacteria; phylum Planctomycetota; class Phycisphaerae; order Sedimentisphaerales; family Anaerobacaceae; genus CS2-K091. Next base: position 2,756 of record JAUXAB010000068.1, read on the forward strand.
GACCGGTCCGAGGCATCCATACAGCCCCCCGCCATTCCACTGAGCCGAGTTGCCGGTAATCGTGCAGTTGGCAAGCGCTGCACGGCTGCCTACCGAGCAGTAAATTGCGCCGCCATGGTCGGCTGAATTTGTGCCGAACGTGCAGTTGCTAAGCATCGGATTGCTGCCTTCGCTGTTGTACACCGCGCCTGCGTAGTGCCGGGCCGAGTTACCGGTGAATTCGCAGTTGGTCACCATCGGGCTGCTTTCATAGTTGAACACTCCACCACCTAATGAGGACGCGGAGTTCTCGCTGAACGTGCAATTGTTTAGGGTGGGGCAACTGAGCCACAGGTCGTATACCCCACTGAAGTTGTACACTCCACCGCCGAATCTCGCCGAGTTGCCGCTGAACATGGAGTCAGTGACCGTCGGTCTGCTGTGGTCGTTGTACATCGCACCGCCGTGTTTCGCCGAGTTGCCGCTGAATGTGCAGTTGACCAGCGTCGGGCCTTGGTAACAGTAGCAGCAGGCTACTGCACCGCCCCAGTGAGCTGATGAGTTTGCGCTGAAGGTACAGTCGACCAGTGTTGAGCTGCTGTTGCGATTGCACATCGCGCCACCCCAATATTGGGCGGAGTTGCTGCTGAACATACAGTTAATCAATGTCGGGCTGCTTCCTTCACAATAGATACCTCCGCCATACTCTGCATAAGCTTTAGTGATGGTCAGGCCAACAACGATGGAGTTCGGGCCTTCGCCTCTGTGGAAGTAGAAACCGCGGTGGGGTTCGTCCTGGGTTCCGTTGCAGTCGATAATACAATTCTGCGGGCCGTTCTCACTGCGAACGGTTATCGCCCTGCCCAAAAAATCAATATCGCGATTGCCCGGACCTGTGTAGATTCCGTCAGCAAGCCAGACGGTCCCGCCGTTCCAGGAGCGTTTGATTGCCTCTTGTATGGTGAGATATTCAGCTGGGACATAAATGTCACGTGGACCCTCGTCGGTAGTGAATGCATAACAGTCGCCGGCATTGTCGTCCACAGTTTGATTCCCAACAGTATCAACAGCTTCAATGTAGAAAGCGTAGTCCGTTTTGGGAGAGACCCCGGTTAGCTTTATTGTATGGCTGGCTGCCAAAATCGAGGAACTTGCCTCGATAAAGTTGACATCTCCACAGGCCAGACCATAGAGCAGACGTGCGGTAGCTGGCTCATTTGTTTGGAAGGTAACTGCCGGCTCAGGACCCGGCACGTCGACCTGCACATTAAAAATCTCCGGGCCTTCACAGTCCGCCGTTGCTGTAACGGTCGCCTCTGCCGGGTTGCCGCTGCCGTCCTCGCCATCTACATACGTCGCCGTGATAATCTGACCGTGCGAGAGCTGCAAGATACCGTCTTCAGCAATGACAGCCTCAGAGGATGTGCAGATTGTTCCGGTGAAGAGCCAGGGCTTATTTGTATCTTCGACCACAGTTACCGTCTCCAAGTCACCCCCGTCGGTTGTTATGGTTATTGGCTGTGTCGTCTCTGCTATAAGGTCGAAATCAAGCACCTCAATACTCACAATATCATCGCACGAATAGAAGTCACTATCGAAAGTAATGATGCCTTCAAAGCCATCTCGCACAGCTTTATAGGCGTTGACGCGGCCTTGCCCAAGCATACCGTCAAAGCCTGGGTTCTGTGTGGATATGTCATCAGTAGTTTCGAACAACCTTGCAGCTATAACATGGGTGTAGGCGTCAGGATGGTTTGATATAATCAGAGTAATTATCGCCGCTACATGTGGGCAGGCCATCGATGTGCCTGAGGCAATCGTTGTGTAGTCATTATATGTAATTCCTATCGAGGTTCGGCTGGCCCGTAATGATAAAACATCCACTCCCGGTGCCGCAATATCGGCCCAATCGCCATAATTAGAAAAGGATGCTCTTTTGTCATCCGAATCGGTCGCGGCCACCGCAATCATATGTTCGTAACAGGCCGGATAGTGAGCAGAATCAGAGTTGTCGTTGCCGGCCGCGGCCACCAGTATCACACCCTGGCTGTGAGCGTAATCAATCGCTTCTTCCAGCGTTTCAGAATAACCACCCCCACCCCAACTGTTGGATATGACATCCGCTCCGTTTTCCACCGCATAATAAATAGCAGTTGCTGCATCGGATGTATATCCCTCTCCATCCGAGTCCAGAAATTTCAGTGCCATTATTTTTGCATTCCAGCATACCCCGGCAATATCGAGCCCATTGTTGCCTCTGGCGGTGATTGTCCCTGAACAATGTGTGCCGTGGCCGTGATCGTCATTGGGGTCGCCATCGTCATTGATGAAGTCATATCCGTATATGTCATCTATGTACTCGTTCCCATCGTCATCAACACCGTTGTCCGGAATCTCACCGCTATTAACCCAAATGTTGCCCTGCAGGTCTCTATGGTTGTAGTCCACACCAGTGTCAACAACAGCTACGATAACTTCGGAACTTGCGGTGTGTATGTCCCACGCCTCCGGCGCATCTATATCGCAATCGTGTGTGCCCGGCGGGAGGTTATAATTGCCGCTTGCCGGATAATCCTGGCCGGTGTTGTTCAAAGGCCACTGCAGAGGATAGAGAGGGTCATCGGGCCTCTTACATATAGAAACAATATAATTCAGCTCGGCATATTCTATGCCGGGGTCATTGTTGTACGCGGCCAAAACTTCTTGAATAGATTCGTGCGGTGCAAGGGCAAACTGCAGTTTGTATATCCTATCAAGAGCAGGAACAGTTGCTTTTTCAGGAGCACGTTTTAGCCGCTGAAGGATGCGTTTTTCTCGTTTTGTCAGCAGTCCCAAGGGGGACACCTCTCGGTGGGCTTTATCTTTTTTCAGCAAGGCTTTTAGCCGCTGTCTGTGGGCCTTGAAGTTTTTGAACAGGGGTTTGACGTTTCTTAACCGAAATTTCTTATTCAGTTTGTCCAGCGAATCGGACAACTCTAACTGCGCCGCGTCAAAGCCGGCCGATGTTTTTTCTTCAAGAGTTATTGCGGCAGCATTTTTGAATTTTACGATAATTTCGTTAGCCCGCCTTTGGCGGGCAAAAACGACGATAGTTGAGGCGAAAAATGCGACCACAAGACTTGCAAAAACAATTCGCCTCCTCATTTTAGCACCTTTCAATCTTAACGCACCTGTTCGGAATAAAGACGGAATTCAACACAAAAAAATGTAGCATAAATCCAGCAGCAAATCAAGAATTAAACCATAAGCAAGCTGCAGGATTGCTCATTTGACAGCAGGCCGTGATTCAAGTAATATTCGTGTTATCCTGTGCATCCATAATAGACGAACTGTGATTGAACTAATACGGAGCGAGAATGAGTATTAGGGTGATTGTTTCTCTGGATATTGGGACATCTAAGCTGTGTGCGTTGGCACTTTCGTGCGAGTCGCTGCAGCCGGTGGCAATCTGTTCGGAAATAAATGACACTGAAATCAGGAATCTTCCTGCAGGCTACCACGAGCAAGATCCTCTACGTATCCGGGATTTGTGTCTTGGACTGATGCAAAAGCTGTTGAACGAGAAGAAAGTTTGTGACAATGAGGTCGTTGGCATTGGCATTACCGGCCAGATGCACGGTGTACTGCTGAGTAATTGCGACCTGGAACCGCAGACAAATCTAATCACCTGGAGAGACCAGAGGACACTTTCAAGCGGCGAGCCCGGTTATATCAATGAAGCTGTTGACGCTTTGGGTACAGGTATACACCAGCGTACAGGCTGCCGTTTACATTCGGGTTATGGCGGAGCGACATTGCGGTGGCTTGCGAAAAACGGCAAGCTTTCTGAAGGAGCGGTTGCATTAACGATTGCTGATTATGTCGCCGGCTGCTTGACTGGAGTTTGCGCTACTGAAGGCACGCAGGCTGCAAGCTGGGGAATCTTTAACCTTCAAGAAGGTGTGTGGGATGCAGAAGCTCTAAATAGGCTTGGTATTACAAAGGATGTGCTGCCGCCCGTGTTTTCGACAGCACGGCCTCTGGGCAATATTCGGCCTGCTCTTGCACAGCAGCTTGGTCTTCCAAGTAATGTGCAGGTTTGCAGTCCATTAGGTGACAATCAGGCCAGTATTATTGGTGCCGCAGGTTTTGCCGACGACGTTGCGGTTTTAAACCTTGGCACCGGGGGACAAATCTCGATTCCTCAAAATGACTATAAGTTTGTCGAAACATTCGAAACAAGGCCTATGCCATTCGGCGGATTTATTCTTGTAGGTGCAAGCTTGTGCGGCGGATGGGCATATACATGTTTGCAAAAGTTTATTCAAACAACTGTCAAGGAATTTGCCGGGACAGAGCTAAGCGACGAAGAAATCTACAGCCGGATGAATTCAATTGCAGCGGAAACCCCGGAAGGAGCTTCGGGAATATCGGTGGACACCCGCTTTAGCGGCACTCGACATGACCCAAATCGCCGGGGCAGTATCAGCGGCATAGGAGTGGAGAACTTCAATCCTGCTAATCTGACCAGAGCATTTGTCGAAGGCATGGTTCGAGAGCTCACCGATATGGTGTCTACGGCTGGAATTAAAGATTTTACCAGAATAATTGCCAGCGGCAACGCTGTTCGTAAAAACGCTTTGACTTCTGAAGTTATTGAGTCGATTTTCGGTTTGCCATGTTATATCAGTTCCGGTCGGGAGGAAGCGGCTCTCGGAGCAGCTTACGCTGCTGCTATTGGTTTGGGCTTAATATCCAAAGATGATATTCGTCCCGACGTGGAGATGGGTAGATGAATATTTTCTCTACTGGTTGGAGTGAGGGTTTTGATGGTCCCGGCCGTCGCTGGGTAGTGTATCTTAAGGGATGTAACTTCCGCTGCCGGTGGTGTGCCAACCCTGAAAGTTTGTCCCCCGAGCCGCAAATTTTGTTCTATGCTGACCGTGCTCAATACGCTGACCGGGCGTGTCCATATGGGGCTGTTGCGAAATCAGCCCCCCGGCTTTCTTGCGAAAGCAAGAAGGGGGGGATACTTGACCGCGGAAAATGTGCAGTATGTCCTGACATTTCTTGTGTGAGTCTCTGGCATCATCCAGCATTTGAGTACGCCGGCAAGGAAGTCTCTGTGCCGGAGATTGTCGGCTGTGCGCAGCAATACCAACCACTTTTTGGCCCCGACGGCGGTGTTACCTTTGGCGGAGGAGAGCCAATTCTGCAAGCAAATCAGCTCCTGGAGGCTGTTAAGGCGTTACGGAAGAAGGGTATTCACACCGCTATAGAGACAAACGCCAGCACTATAGATTTGGAAAAGTTTGTTGGTCTGGTTGATTTGTTGATTTGCGACCTCAAGTGTATCTCAAATGACCAACACCTGCATTGGATGGATGCCGATAACCAGCAGGTCCTTCAAAATCTACAGCTTGCCGCCAAATCGCAGCCCCAGCTTATAGTTCGCATACCTTTTGTGAAAGGTATGAACGACAGCAAAGAGGAGATGGAAAAACTCAAGACGTTTTTGGATGATTTGGCAAAGCAGCGAGAATGTTTGCAGGTGGAGGTATTACGGCAGCATCACCTGGGTGAGCCTAAGTACGCTGCTCTCGGCAAGAAATATCCGATGCACAATGCGCCGCTTCCGGAACGAAACGAGGCACAAGTCTTTGTCGATGAGCTTGTCAAATGCGGGCTCGGCGCGTCACTGGGAGGTTAAATCTGAAAAGAGGAATCAGACAATGATAAGATTAAATACCGCGTTCAAAGACATATTAAAAGAAGGTGTGGAGCTTGTTCGAAAAGCCAAGCGGTCTCAAGATTGTATGGACGAGTGGTTCTTCGTCCAGGAGATCAAAATGCAAGAGGCGCGCACGATGCGAGCTGACGGCAGGAATCCAGATGATGCTGCCGGACATGCAGAGCTTCTCTGCCGGGTAGTTCGGCGTATGCCAATCTCCATCATCAAAGGCAGTGCGATTGCAGGAACGCAGGATGGAGCTTTCTCGGCTTCGTATGCCTTGATAAATCCTTCCTTTAAGGTGGAAGAATTTGCCGGCTACTGCGATCCCACCGCAATCTATGATGATGTTTCGCCCAATCCTCGGAAAGGTATTACAAAGCAGAGAATTCAGGCGGTTCGTCGGTACTGGGAGAAGACCAGTTACGTTAGAGAATTGCAGGAAATTTACACGAAAGCCGGTGGCGAAATCAATGAGGTTGTTTATTTTGTGGAGCCGGTTACCGGCCATACAATTCCGGACCTGCGTCCCTTTCTAAAGAATGGTGTTCGCGCTATGCAGCAAAAGGCCCGCCAATCAGGAGAAAAATATGGTGAGATTATGGCGTGTGCCCTTGAGGCGGTAATTATACTTGCAGCGCGCTATCGAGAACTTGCGGAATCTGAAAGCAAGCAGGAAGATTGTCCGAATGGAAAGGCGAGGCTGTTGCGCATTGCCGACATTCTAAGTCGTGTGCCGGCACAGGGGGCAAAGACCCTACATGAGGCTATTCAGTCTTTTGTGCTCTTGTGGCAGGTAATGGTACTGGAACAAGCGCCTAATCCTTATGCTTTTTCCGTGGGTAATCTCGATAGAATACTGCAGCCGTATTACAGTGACTCTGATACGTCTTGGGAAGAAGCCGTTGAACTTGTTAGACACTTACTGTGTTTTTTCCAGGTCGGGAAACGTTGTTGGGCAATATCGCAGAATGTTATTGTTGGTGGGCGGGATGAAAGAGGTCAAGACCTTGATTGCGATATGACCTATATTGTGTTGGATGCCTTCTTTGAGACAAATGACCCCCAGCCGGCTTTATCTGTCAAGCTTCATGCCGGCACCGGCGAGGCTTTTTATCGTTCGCTGGGACGTTTCTTTTTCTCTCCGGGCCATTCGAACCCTTCGCTTTTTAATGATGACGTGATGTTTGAAATATTAAGGAGTCGAGGCGTGGCTGATGAGGACCTGCCGGACTATTGCATCGCCGGCTGTCAGGAACCGCTTATCATGGGCAAGGCATCATTGAATACGACTAACACCTGGCTGAATCTGGCAAAAGTTTTGGAACTGGCAATGAATGATGGGCGGTCCCTGATAACCGGCAAAAAGATAGGTCCGTCATGGCAGGAACTCGGCGCAACGGTCAGTGCCGATGCCGTCTACCCAAATCTGGAAAAGGTCTTTTTTGATTTACTTGAGAAGATACTGCCGTGTATGCGTGATGCAGGCAATTCTTGTACGCTACTGTTGGGAAACCAGAAACCTGTTCCATTTACTTCTGCAGTAATGGATAGTTTTCACACGTGGCGTGACATGCGTGACCCTCAAAAACAGGGGACTCGCTACAATGCAAGCGGCTGCCTTATTCATGGACTTTCCGTGGTTGCCGACTCTCTATACGCAGTCAGCCGCGCTCTTGCCTACGGCAAATGGACTGCAGCAGACATTGGTGCCGCACTGCAAAAGAACTTTGAAGGATACGGAGAGCTACGTCACTTTCTCTCAAGTCAGGATAAATTCGGCAATAACTGCAACGAGGTGGATGCAATAGCAGTTCGTCTTGTCAATGGCGTCAGCGATCGGATAAGTAACTTGAAAAATCCAACAGGCAGCAATTACCTCGCCGACTGGTCGACCCCAAGCACTCATCTTCTTTATGGCTACTGGGTGGGGGCCACCCCGGACGGACGAACATCAAGGTCAATGTTAGGGTTCGGGGTAGACCCACGGCCTGACTTTGACCGTGGCGGTCTGCCAAATCGATTCCTTTCAGCATGGAAGCTCCCGTATCTCGCGATGACCGGAGGGTATGCTTCACATATCGGTTTACGCCAAAACAGTGCGAAGGATGTTGACAGCCTTGAGGAAAAAGGAATCTGGATGCGGGACAATGTTATTAAGCCGTTATTTAGATTAGGAATTGAACCCAAGGAGTCGCCTTACTATGTTTATTTTAATGTAGATAGCGCCGGTCATCTGCGTCAGGTTCTGAAAAACCCCAAAAAGTATGCTCCAAACGGCATATATATCATGCGAATTCATGGTACATTCGTCAACTTCCTGGATCTGTCACCGGCGATTCAGGAAGACATTATTATGAGAATCGAGCCCGGAGAAAACGCTGTCTAATTCGTCAAAATAAAAAGGAAATAGAAATGGAAAAGAATAGGAAAAAAGAAATTACACGCCGTGATTTCCTGGCGACCGGAGCAGTCGCAGCAACCGCAATCTCAGGATTTCCGTTTGTGCGTACCGCACATGCACAAAGTGCAAAGCCCCTCAAGGTTGGGCTAATTGGTTGTGGAGGCAGGGGAACAGCCTCATTGAGAGAAGCCCTGCAAGCGGCTCCTAACATCCATGTCACCGCTTTGGCTGATCCCTTCAAGGACAGAGTCGAACGTGCTTTCAAGTCCCTAAAAGACCCAAAGCGCATGGGAAAGCTCATTCAGGGTGTCGAGGTAAAACCGGACCACTGCTTTGCCGGATTGGATGGTTATAAAAAGCTCCTTGAGACCGATATTGATTGGGTTAATCTCGTAGGCCCTCCTGGTTTTCGGCCCAGACATTTTGCCGCTGCTGTTGAGGCAGGCAAACATGTTTTTATGGAAAAGCCGGTGGCAACAGACCCTGTTGGTGTCAGGAAAATCTTAAAAACAGCAAAAAAAGCAAAGGAGAAAGGACTTTCAGTAGTTGCTGGTTTTGATAACAGACACAATCCGAGTCGTATCGAAGCTGTAAAAAGAATTCACAATGGCGCGATTGGTGAAATTACCTCTGGCACCAGCTATAACTACACGCGATGGACCAGATGGTACCGCGGGGATGACCCATCCTGGACTGAAATGGAGTATCAATGCCGCAATTGGTACTACTTCTGCTGGCTCTCAGGTGACGTGATAGTAGAGCAATCCATTCACACTATTGACGTAACTAACTGGGTTATGGGAGCCTACCCAATTAAGGCCTTAGGGCAAGGAGGCCGCCAGCTTCCTGTTGACCCCAGAAGGGGAAACATCTGGGACCACATGACCGTTGATTATGAATATCCTAACGGGGCCCACGTAATACACATGGACCGTCAATGGCCGAACTGTCATGGCTCTGGGACAACTGGTTTCATTGGCACCAAAGGCAAATATGTTGGCGGCGAAATTACCGGTCAAAACCCCTGGAAGTTTGAGGGTAAATTGGAAAGAGCAGGCGTTTATGAACAACGCAATATGATCGAAAGTATCAGAAAGGCAAAACCAAGAAGCGAAGCGGAGAACGCCGCTTATGCCGCATTGACAGCAATTATGGGACGGGAATCTGCCTATACGGGTAAGCTTGTAACCTGGGAGGAAATGCTGAATTCTGACCTTGACCTGTTCCCGAAGAAGGCGGAGTTTGGACCGGCACCAAAAAGGGCCGTCCCAATACCCGGGCGCCCAAGGCCATTGTAAGTTTTTCTCTAAGTGCCCGTCTTGGCTCGGCCAAGCCGAGACAGGCATACAAGTAATTCTTAAGATTATTTGAAACTAACGTGCACCTCTTGCGTCCCCGGTGGCAGGACAAAACCGCCGACCGACATAGTTGAGATGGTTTGACCACGTACTCTTACAATTGGGCTTAACGATGCCGGCAACCGCAAAACAAAGCCCTTTGGTGGCTTTGCCTCATTATCCAGTCTTAATGTTGCTCCAACCTGGGTTGGCTTCCATCGCATATTCAGCTTGCCGAAGTAGGTCGGCAGGTTCTTGATTGTCATGCCGTCCTTGTGAGTGAACCATGCGGGCGGCACGCCTGAAAACAGCACGAGTTGCTGGTCAGCCTCAAATACCAGGCAGTCGCGCATGAGCAGCCAAAACTCGGCAATGGCCCAGCCGTGAGGCATCGCAACACTGCCATTCCAGGTGGTGCGTACATGGCCCCAGCCGCCGGAACCGCTCTTGCCGCCTTCGTCGAAGGCATACCAGCCCCGCATTTGCTCATGGTCGAGATGCGATTGTAACGTGCCATAACCGGCTTCTCTATTTCCGGCAAGTAATCCTTGGTGGGCTTTGGCAAGTGGAAAATATCGCCAGCCGCTTGGCTTTTGTTTTCCATTGGTTTTGAACTGCTCACAGGCCTTGCCGCCCTCTACTGGATAGAGCCGGCAGGGCCACAGCACTGAAAAGCTGCCATACGCTTTTCCAAGATTGCTGCCGAATTTGTCGTCATAAATTTCAAGGAGACGGTCCGCCAGTTTTCTCCACTGAGCTGCTTCGAAGGATTTACCAAGCGCCTCGGCAAGGATTGCCACACTTTGTAAACCGGCAATGTCAAACGCTTCGGTGTATTCAGGATGGTAGCCATCACACCGGCTAGGTTTCAATTCTCTGCGTTTTTCTTTGGGCAGCTTCGGGCCGAAATCCAGGCTGTCCATCTGCACCCAGTGTGGCCCGTTTGTCGTTCGATAATACTTTATCATATCCGCAATTTTCCGAGCCGAAGGGTATATGTCCTTGAGCCACGTTTTGTCACGGGTAAACCGCCACTGCTGACCCATCGCCCAGAGAATCTGGCCTGGGTTATCCGCTTCCGGGTACGAGCGTCCATTGAACGGGTGTTTGGTAAAATAATCGATGGCCGCAGCAGCTAAGTCCATATTACCGGATTTTTGAAAAATGTTCGCCACATATACGCCGTCGCGATTAAATACGTTGTAGTTCACAACTGCAACATCGGGTGCGCCTTCGTTCATCTCCATCGCTGCATGGCCGATGATTGCGGCAAATGCCCCCTCCCAACGTTTGTCGGGCAGAGCAAGCTGTACCTGTTCAACGAGCTGCTTCCAGTAATTTTTGGCTTCGTTAAACAGCTCCGTGACATTGAGCCTGCGGTAATACTGGAGCCCGGCGTCCGGCTGCAATACCCCACCGGCGGACGGATTGAGTTGCGCCAGGTCGAACTGCGCCCATTCGCTCACGCCGTCCCATTGGTGCCCCACCGCATGTCGACCGGGTAGCACCGGACAGATAAAATTGAGCGTTTTGCTGTCTCCAGCTGCGAGAGCCAGCTTAAACTGCAGCGCCCCGGAGCAATTGCCGTCCTCTGAGACGACAGATTTGTTTTTCGGCATCTTGCACTGCAAGGCAAGCTCGCCGACATTATCACCCACCGAGACACCCGCATTTGATGGTTTTTGTGTTGTCACGATTGCGGCGTGATCATCTACCAGCAAAGCATCCCCCTCTCTGCTAACCGCCAGTTTCTTAACATCAAAGCCCGCCGGTCCCAGCGGACGCAGAGCAACGTAAAGAGCAACATACCTTTTTTCCTTGCCGGTGTTGTTCAGCCTAACGCGAGAGCCAACAATAAAGACTTCTCCTCTTGGAGAGGCGCGTTTAACCTCGCAGACTTCGGTCTTGACCGTGATGTCACCTGCAGACCATTTCGAGAAGGGAATAAGATATCGGCCATCGGCCAGGCCGTGTTCACACTTTACGCCGTCCATCGTAGGGGCGATAAGCCTGCCCGCGCTCTTATCGAAAAGCCAGAAATAAATGCCATAGCTTCCAACGCCCGGCGAAAAGTTGCCCTCAGCTTCAACGAAAGTTTTGAGCGTATCGAGGGTATTGGCTATGCCTATGGGAATGTGAATCTTGCCACGGGGATTCAATTGGTTATGTTCGGCGCTATCTGCGGTAAAGACACCAACCGAAATACTCGTACTCGCAATACCAAAAATCGCCAAATAGGAAATTAGTTTGATACGCATTTCCTGTTAATCCTGTCTGAAAAATTGACACATCGTTTGTTCCATCGACTCCAGGCAAGTGTCGTAACAAGATGACGCTGTAGACACAGGGGAATCTAATAATCAATCCTATCCTGAAACACCTATTAAGTCACTAAAAAGATTGCATAGACAAGTGGAATTGATAGAATTACATGGTGTGAAAATTTGATATAGAAAAAGCTGCAGAAATCATAGGAGATTGAAGGTGAGAAACAAAAGAACATATATAATATCAATTCTGGTATCTCTGACCATTTGTTCTCTAACAAGAAGTGCAATAATTCAGGGGTCAAACAGTCCCAACGATTCGATAGAGTTATCCGCCGAGGTACTTCGCGACAAGATTCGAGGGGGACTGCTCGGCCAGATGCTGGGTAATCTCAACGGACTCCAACACGAAATGAAATATATTAACGAGCCGGGCAGTGTCGAAGAATATACTCCCGCCCTCCCGGAGGGTGCTCGAACGGACGACGACACAGACCTGGAATGGGTATATATCGTCGCGATGCAGCGCCATAACGGGATTATGCTGCCGCCTCGCCTGATTGTACAATTATGGAAGGAACGAATCAACAAACGCATTTGGTGTTCCAATCAATATGCGCGGCAGTTGATGGATATTGGGTTTGAGCCACCACTGACGGGCGGCATTGTGCTAAATCCGTGGGCCGACTTTAATATCTCGGGTCAATTCATTTGCGAATCGTTCGGTTTGCTTGCTCCCGGGATGCCCCAGACAGCGGCGAGAATTGGCTTGAATTATACTCGTGTCACTATCGATGCAGAGCCCGCCCAGACGACACAGCTTTTCACGACGATGATAGCAACAGCTTTTACAACAAACGATATCGATAAGATTATTGATGCCGGCGTTAATGCTATCGACACAAAGTGTGCTATCCGGCAGATTGTCAACGACGTTCGCTGGTGGCACCGTTTGCATCCAGACAACTGGCGTACCACCCGGTGGCTTGTGAAAGAGAAATATAGCCGCCATAACGGCGCCATGCGGGACAGAAACGGATATGAGCTCAACACCGCCTCCACAATTGCCGCCTTGCTTTACGGCCAAGGAGACTTTGTTAAGACCCTCAAGACAGCCTTCAACTTCGGCTGGGACGCCGACAATAATGCTGCCACGTCCGGCACCATCGTCGGGGTGGTCAAAGGTTATCGCTGGATAATGTCACAGGGCTGGCAGATAGTCGATCGCTACCGCAATACTACTCGTGATGATATGCCTATGGATGAAACGATCACCAGTTTTGCCGACCGGCTCATTGACTTAGCTGGGCGTGTCATCGCCGAACAAGGTGGACAAAGAAAAAATGTCGATGGCCAAATCGTTTATCACATACGCCTGGAAAAGGCGGCAAATATAGTGCCACTTACCGACTTCACCGAACAGGCTGCCCGGCTCCGGTCAAAAATGAAATCTGAGATAGAGGGAACCATAATCAGTGGAGACGATGACCAAAAACTTGCCTTTGCTGCTTATTCGGCAATTTGCCTTGATTTAGCCCAACCCCTTAGACAAAAGTATCCCAAACAATGGGCTAAAGCTCTGGAAGCGATGAACCATTACCCCAAGGTGGTTCAAGTCCTATTTTTTCATAGTCCTGTCCCGGCGGGTGAGCAACTCCGGAAAAAAGCCATTGCCGCAGGACTCAAGAAACCTGAACGCAAGATTAAAATCTGGTAGATTCCTAAAGCCGCACAGAGTTTTTTGTCACTCAACATCTTATCGCCATATTCACAACACATCGGTGCCGAACAAAAGAGTGAGTAATGTATCTCCTGCGCGCATAATATATAATGGCAACTTGTTTTATACAAAGATGGGCAAGAGCGTAAGCGTAATCCAACATAAGGTTAGGAAATACTTTGCAAAGGGTTAGGTTGTTATTTTACATAACTTTTACTTTTCCTAAGTAGTTTTTGAGAATGTAGTTAGGGTAAGATGAAGGAAAAGTTCGATAAAAATGTACCACTATCGTCAACCATTGGGTGGCTGAGACGTCTAAATATGTAGATGGATCAGTTTTAACCTGTAATTTTGAATCAAAAGTTAGTCACAATCAAGTTTTTATAGGAGAAAAAAGATGAACAATCGTATGACAAAAAAGATGAGACTGATAGGTGTAGGGACTATTTTGTTGGCAGTCGCTTTCATCTCACATGCCTGGAGCGAAGATATAGCGGAGGTTACCCCGACCGATGAGCCTCAAGTAACTCAAGGCACCTTGCGGGCGGTGAATGAGGATGGCGAGGTGATTTTAGAGTTTCCACTTAAACATACATCTGTTTATGCCCAGATTTCCGGGTTCCTGGCCCAGGTAGAGGTAAAACAGCACTTCCACAATCCTCATAATGAAAAGATTGAGGCGGTCTATGTCTTTCCACTGCCGGAAAATTCAGCTGTCAACGAGATGATAATGGTGGTGGGCAAGCGCAATATCTACGGAGAGATTCACAAACGCAAGGTGGCCAGGCAAATCTACGAGCAAGCCCGGGCCGTTGGCAAGCGCACGGCGCTTTTAGAACAAGAAAGGCCAAACATCTTTACGCAGTCGGTGGCGAATATTCAGCCAGGCGAAGAGATTGTGATTACTATCCGTTACGTGCAGGCGCTTAAATATGACCGCGGTGTATATAGATATGTCTTTCCTATGGTCGTTGGCCCGCGATTCATTCCGGGTAGCCCAACAGGGAAAAAGGGCACCGGCTGGGCACCGGATACAAATACTGTGCCCGACGCCTCCCGCATCACTCCGCCCGTGATTAAACCCGGCCGAAGAAGCGGCCACGACATCAGCCTTACCGTCTCGCTGAACGCCGGCCTGTCTATTGAAGACCTGAATTCAAAATCACACGATATAGAGCTAACGGACGAGGGTATAGGAAGGGCCACAGTGAGCATAATGACGCAAGATACCATCCCCAATAAGGACTTTATCCTGGAATACTGCGTTGCTGAAGAGAAAGCCCGCGGCGCTTATCTTACCCATTATTCGCAACAGGGGGGATATCTGTTGCTGATGATTCAGCCGAGCATCGAAAGCGTTACCCAGAATATCGAGCCCAAGGAGATATTCTTTGTGGTGGATTGTTCCGGCTCGATGAGCGGCTATCCTATCCAGAAGGTCAAAGAGGCGATGTACTACTGTATTCAGGGAATCAGCCCTGATGATACCTTTCAGATAATCCGTTTCTCCTCAAATGCCAGTGCATTTTCGCCCAAGCCGGTCCCTGCCACTCGCCTGCACAAAGAAGAAGCGCTGGATTATATTCAAGCACTCTACGGAAGCGGCGGCACGATGATGATAGAAGGCATAAAGGCCTGTCTTGACTATCCCCGCGCACCCGAGCGTAAGCGGATTGTCTTTTTTATGACCGACGGCTTCATCGGCAACGACAGTCAGATCCTCGCTGCGATAAAAGAAAAAGTGGGTACCACCCGACTCTTCTCTTTTGGAGTGGGTTCTTCACCCAACCGCTCCTTATTGGAGCGTATGGCCCAGCTTGGCCACGGCACAGCCCAATATATTCGACAGGACCAGGACGCACAGCCGGTAATAACCGCTATGCTTTCCCGGATTTCCAAGCCTTATCTTACTGATGTCGAGATAGACTGGGGAGGCCTTGCCGTCAGTGATGTCTATCCTTCTCCTATTCCAGACCTTTACTCAGCTCAGCCGCTTATTCTCTTTGCCCGTTACGATACGGCGGGAGAAGGAGGAGTAACTCTAAGAGGCAGGATAAATGGGCAGCCTTATGAAGAGCAAATATGGATTACCCTTCCAGATTGGAATCCGGATAACGGCTCTTTAGCTTCAGTGTGGGCCAGAGAAAAAATCAAATAC
Organism: Phycisphaerae bacterium; assembly: GCA_030615025.1. Taxonomy (GTDB): domain Bacteria; phylum Planctomycetota; class Phycisphaerae; order Sedimentisphaerales; family Anaerobacaceae; genus CS2-K091. Next base: position 18,331 of record JAUXAB010000068.1, read on the forward strand.
CTGATGCTGGAGCAACTTGGCGGCAGGATGCGCAGTATTGAGGAAGAGGTTACTAATCTTGCCTTAGAGTATAATCTGATGTCCCAGTACACTTCTTTTGTAGCCGTCGATGAGGTTGTTCCTGAAGGAAGCGATACAACACTTCCCAGGACCATTGCTATTCCTGTGCCGATGCCCGAAGGAGTAAGCTTCACCGGCGTTTTCGGCCCGCCGAGCAGGTATCCGGGAGATTATGTTAACGGACTTTCGAGGGGCAAGGCCAAATTCGACCTTGCACTCAGCCGTCAAACGAGGTCTTTAAACGAGCGGCTGAGTGAGCTCGGCAGCCGTAGTTTTGCACTCTCAATGCCCCAACCGGCTTTAGCACCTGTGATAAGCGCGGAAATGTCGAGATCATCAAGGGCACGTTCAGTTTCACACTTTTACGGAGGTTCTCGAGGAGGAACGTATTATTCGCCCTTGTGGGCCAAGAAAGAAGGACTTGGCCTCCCGCTCTTGGGAGATAAAAAAGAATACGAATATCTGCAGCAAGGCCATAAAGGTTTGTCCGAAAGGGATAAAGACCTATATAACACGATTAGCCAGGTCTACTATGGACAGAAAACAGATGAAACAAAAGCAAACGAGATTCTGAAAAAATTGTTGAGCAGTAAGGACGGTTCTGAAGTGGCAGTAGGATTAAATCTGCTTGCTACGCTCGTTCAGCAAAAGGTTAAGATTGATGAAGTACATATCACCAGGGCAATAAAGTTGGCCACCGATGGTGAGAACGAACACATCCGCTCTCAGGCACTGTCGGCTGTATATGCGATTAAACAGCCGGTTCCTCTGGATATTCTAAGGAAAACGGCTAAAGATAAAGACGCTACTGTTCGGATGCTGACCGCTCATACCCTGGCAGATAAGAAGCTGGCCAAAGAAGCCAGGCGCTTAATCAGAGTGCTTGTAAACGATAAAGACCACAGAGTTGCTGCTTTAGCCATAAAGGCAGGGACAGAGGTAAGAAAGATTAACAGTCTTATTCCTGCGATCTCAAATATCCTGCTTAAGGCCGATTTCAACCAGCAGTATTTTGCCGTATTAGAGGCCGGTTTGGGACTCGCTCGATTAGCTGAGGCCGACCCAACGGTCAAAACAAAAGTCCAGAAAGTCTTTATCCAGGCACTTGGTAAGGATTATCCCACATCTACAAGTAAGGGGAAGTTCAACCTCAAAAAGGCAATCAGCCTGATTGCTCTGAAGACACTTGCCGGATACCAGGGAGAAGATGCATATCCTGGTATTCTTAAGCTCGCTTCCGATGGTGATAAGGATGTACAGACGCTGGCTGTTTCTGTGCTGGCCGGCTACAAAAAGGCGACTTCCTATCTTGTCAAAAATGTCCTGAGTAAAGAATCGTTCCTTGATAGGCCGGAGTTGGTGGCAACAGTAGTGCAGCATCTGCGGGACTATAAACCGAAGGATGATTTCTATGTTGCGGCGCAAAGACTACTAAAAGCGAAGAAAGTCTCCGGTCGCTCCCACGCAGTCCTGAGGGTTGCTCTTGTAGAAGCACTCTTTGACCGGGGGAAAAGTAAGGATGTCCAATATTTGATTTCTCTTCTGAGAAAGGACAGTTACTGGAAAGTCAGACGCGCAATTCTTGCCCGGCTTGCGAATCTGAAGAAGGAAAAGGTGTTGGATACTGCCCTGAAGGCACTTGAGGACCCGCATCCGGTTATCAGGCAACTTGCTCTGGCAGAGGCAATAGCAGCCACGGCAAAGAAGGATAAAATCGCCATTTACCTTGATAAGCTATCGGAAAATCCTACTCCGGCCATCTGTGATGAGATATTGGTAGCAGAAGGACTAAGCTCAGATTTATCTTTACACCCTCTTGAAGAGCTCCACGGCATCCTCATCACCCGTGGCGCCAACCTCCGCTGAACTCTGGTATATGGAACTAATCTTGGCCTGCTCTCCAGAAACTGGCCCAGCTTTTCGGGGAGCAGGCCAAGCCTTACCACATCTGTACCAGTTTATGAACAAACCAAAAGATATTTATTGGGTTAAAGACAACGACAAACGTATTGTACCTATTTGTCCCGAACTGCAGATACTTCTTCTTGAAGAAAAAGTTACAAAAAACGGCCATTCGGTGCAGGAAATAAATTTGACAATACGCCGGTAGTTCTTGTAAAATAAATACTTAAGAAATTTTTTGCGGGCGTAACTCAGTGGTAGAATGTCGGGTTCCCAACTTGGGCCTCAAAAATTCACCTCTCATAAGTGGTTAGAAAACAGGCACTTACCAAGCAAATTTGTGGAATTATACATCAATTCTATAAAAATAGGATAGATGGAGCCTGCCGGAGATCGGTCCGGCAGGCTCAATAAAACATGCTTCATTTACCTTGTACTGCGTCTTCTGAATGTACGGACAACCTTCGTTCCCGTCACCTTCCGGGTGCCTCTGGAACTCGTCAACTCTCCGGTAAGCTTCGACTCCTCCAGTTTTCCTTCAAAGCTCATTTCGAATTTCCGCTCACCGAATTCGATGACCATCTTAAAACTAACCTTGCCATCTTCAAGATTGACCTTCTTGACGGGAAGGGAGCCGTACAGCCCGCTCATGTCGGAATTGACCCTGAGTCTCTGTTTACGAGGGCCCCGCTCGGAAGCGATTTCAAGAATCCAAGTGCCGATGAGGGAAGCGCCTTTCAGTTTTCCTTCGGCGGTAATCTCGCCCCTTGTTGACTTGAACGCGCCGGTAAGTGTGTCCCTGCGTAGGGTCCCCTCAAAGGTGGATTCGAACTGGCGATCCCCATATTTGCTCGTTCTCTTGAAGCTAAGTTTGCCCCGCTCGTACTTTAGGTCCGAGATTTCGTGCTCGCCCCTGCCGCTCTTCCATTCGGCTGATAGGTTGCGCTCCTTGTCAGCCTTGATTACAAGCGTTCCTGTAATCTCCCTTTCGCCGACCTTGAACTTCATCGCCCAGCTCCCGACGGCCCTTGGCGCACGCGGCATGCGCTTGCCTTCGAGTTTAGAGTCCCCTCTGTCGCTGGTCAGGGTCCCGGAGAGTACCCCTTCCTCGATGGTCCCTGTGAACTTCGTCGTGATAGATTGGCCTTCACGATTTTGACGGACCTGAACGAAGCTGAGTTTATTTTCCTCAAACTTCACATCTTTCAGCTCGCTAAGTCCCCAGAAACTGATCCACTGGCCGGTTCGGTTGCCCTCGCGGTCTCTGGAAAACGACAGAATGGACTCAAACTGCCGCTCGCCGAAAGTCATTTTGACCAGCCAGTCGCCGTAGAATCCGCCTCTGCGGGAGCGAGATGTCTGGGCCGAGACCTGTGCCGAGGAGATGACCAGCACAACAAGTGCACAGCACAGGACTGCCTTGATAAAAATTTGGTGTTTCATAATGTGTTCCTCCAAAAAGATTAATGATTGTTAGCACTCATCTTATACCTTACCGGCTTTCGATTGTCAATGAAAAAATATATAATCCGGGACTTACCACACAACATTGAAAATCTGCGCTCAACTATGCCGCTGAGCCTCATTTCTGATATAATATCAAGCCTGTCTTGAAAATTCAACCAAGATTTCCTAAATACACAGCTCAGAGCAAGAGCAAAGCGAGAAGCCAAAGAGGCAGCTCTCAGTACACCCAGAACCGGAATCTGGCCTACGCCTGAAATTGGCTTTGATTGGGTTTGTTTGGGTTTGTATTGGCTTTGTTTTGGCATTTTATTGGCTTTAATTGGCTTTAATTGGGTTTGTTTGGGTTTGAATTGGGTTTGTTTTTTTGGACTGCGAAAGCGTCGTTTTTTCTGTAATCCTTTGTTATAAATGAGTTTACATTCATTTGGGCTTTTCGGAAATTGGGTTTGTTTTGCATAAAAAGAGCTGATTTGTAGAGACTCCTCTACAGTTGTAGAGGGCAAGTTAGTTAAGAGTGAGCTAAAATGCCTAAAGTGAGCTAAAGTTGGATTCTCGATTCTGGATTCTCGATTCTCGATACTGGATACTCGATTCTGGAT
>JAUXAB010000079.1 GCA_030615025.1 Phycisphaerae bacterium
GTGCAGTTTTAGAGTGCCTAAACTTTTGTTGGTTTTTTCCCAGTGTCTTACCCTTGTTTTAAAACAATTTGAACGCAAACCACGTAATTGTCGCCCGAACGAGTAAACAAAATAAGATTCCAATTACCAAACCCCAATTAAAGTCTTTTCGGTCGGGCCAGGCAAACCAACCATGTCGAGCAGACTTTTTATAATCTTCTTTTAGATGTATTTTGTATTCCCTATTCATTTTGTTACTCTTTTTGTAGATTTTACTCAGAGACTAATCAAAATGTCGTGTGGCAAAATTGGCTCATCGCAATATTACTCGCTTAACACCAATTTATCCACGCAACTGCTAATGCCTCCTGAAGTATCCAGAAACTTGGCCATTTTCAGAAAGTATTATGGGGCAAATTAACTAATTTGTCAAAGTATTTTCAAATCCCATTTGTGCCCATTCTCAAACGTTTCAAGAGATATCTTCTAAACATTCGTCCTCACACATGTAATAGTCGCCCATAATCACCAACTGGGCACAGCATCTGCCGATCCAGGTGGTTCAGCAGTTTGCGGGGCATTCAAATATTGCCACCACAAGGACATACTACCTCGCAGTAAGATCAGAGGACGTTGCTTCAGCAAGCAGGATTATGAACGAAATTTTAGGTGACGTAAAAACTGACTGACGCAAAACTGACGCAAATGGCCGATTTTGAGAGTGAAAGAGGAAAGGCTGCCAAACATAAGTGCTTGACAGCCCCAACGTTACAAAAGCGAGGCCGAAGGGACTCGAACCCTCAACCTTCGGATCGACAGTCCGATGCTCTAGCCAATTGAGCTACGGCCCCGAGTTTTTCTAAGTCTTTTAATACTAACAGGTTCGTAATCATGCGTCAAGTCCTCTGATGGTGAAAATGCCAAAAAATGGCCAAATGGTGTCAGTTTGCAGCTGCCCCAGACAAAATATGCTGCACTACTTCGCTTGCCGAGGCAAAATCTTCAGGCCTTACTGCCAGATAATATTTCCTTGTTGTTCTAATATCAGCGTGCCTGGCGAGAGTCTGAACCACCTGAATCGGCAACTGATGGGCCCAGTTGGTGATTGCTGATCTGTGAAGGTCATGTATGGTACACTTTGCCACATTTGCATGACGGCGGATCGTATTAAACCTTACGCGGAGATTGTTGACTACCTCTGACCTCGCATGCCACTTACCTATCTTACGGCGTTTTTTAATTCGGTCAAGACGCTCCGCCGACACAAAGACATACGGATGAAATTCGGGTGCATTAACCTGCATGTACCAATGCTAACTTCATGCGAAGCTAACCGGTCCGCAACAAAGGCCTCAGCATGACGCGGCTTGATCCTGCTCAACACAATCGAACCACCTATGAAGTTTTCAAATAGCTGTAACGCTCGCCTATGTTCCTGTATTGTCCCATAAGCAACCTGGCCTTTCATGACCTGCTCGTGCTCGACCCGAAACTCATGTAGAGTAACCTTTTGGGGTCTATCGGCTTTACCTAAACGTACACGTTTGTATAATTCCGATGCGTACTCTTGAGCCTCCTTTCTTTTTTCAAAAACCTTACCATACCTTTGCCCGTTGGTGCCGTACCATCTTGCAATCCAGCGATGTCGCCGCTTTCTCGGCCACTCTGATTCTGGAATTAGCTTGCCATTTTTATCCTTTGGTACAGGTCCCAACCATTTACGATAAATACCGACTTTTTCTATTGCCATGGGTAACCTCCTTTCCATTCAGGATAAGTGGCTACCACCAGCAACTGACAGTTGGCCATTCTATCAGAGGAAACTGAAAAGCGCAAATATTTTTTTCTGAAAAAAATCAACATGTTATCACACTCCTTCTTCGGTCTTATTTTCTAAGAATCTCTCGAGTTCCTTTCTTAGATACCATACCCGCCTGGCAAATTTAGTAGCCCTGAGTTCGCTACGGTCACGCCGGTAATTTAATGTCTTGCAAGCACTTTCCGGATTATGGCTTGTATCGTCCAAACGCAGAAACATCGCTGCTTCAATAGGCGTCATCAGATCAGGGAGCACCTCTGGCCTTTGAGGCCATTCTGAATTACCTGGATTTGACGACTGTTTTTCCATTTCATTTATAAAAATGTACCCTACGCGCAGAATATTAGGACAACGGCAATAAAGGTGGCTCTGTTTCTTCTTGCATCCCGACTGATTTTCGCGCACAGTTTCATCAGCGTATATTCCTTTTCGAAGAAACGTTGTCAAGGTAGACATCAATATCGGAAACCCCCGTGTTAAACACCACACGGGGGTGAAATCCGTCGAATCCTGCATTACGAAGACGTACCAAACACGCTTCGGTGCTGGTTTGATATAGGAAAACCCGATATCCGGTTACATAAATAGCTTCCTGTCAGGGGCATGACGCTCCTGTCCAGTAGTTTTCAGCAAAAATCGCAAAGTCATTAAAGTCAACCTTACCGTTTTCGTGCAGGTCCGCTATGAGCCCGCTCTGCTCTTCGAGCCACTCGCCTACTAATACAGCTAAATCATCGAGCTGGACACAGCCGTCACAGTCGAAGTCACCGGTTGGTACATCGATGCTGAAGGCGTCGTCACTCATATCGAACAGGGCACCATTGGTCGAGCTTTTGACCTTTATGGAATAATCGCAGCCCGGTTCGAGGGCCAGATCGACTTCCCATTCATGCGCTCTATCACTGGGGACCGTCCCAATAGTCTGGACCAGCGTGTCGCCCTTATAGAGCTTGATCACCACGTCTTCAGCAAGATTGTCATTCCACTTGATGAAATAATCCAAGCCTCGCCGCCAATTTTCGCCGCCGTTAGGGGCGGTGACCTCGACCATGGGCGGAACTGTCGCAAATGAGCCGGTAGACCGCTCGCTGGTGCCGCCCTCATTTGTGGTGTTCACGCGATAGTAGTAGGTCGTATTGGGGCCGGCCGTCTCAAACACGTACCGTGCCTCGGTCATCCAGGACTCATCCACTACCAGAGCCGTGAAGCCCGCATCCGTAGCCACCTGGAGATGATACCACCGAGCAAAGCCCTTCGGTGACCAGGAAAGCGAGATGGGCAGTTCCTGATTGACCGAATATACCACACACGGATCGGCCAACGGGGGAGCGATAACCATGTGCTCCTGGACCCCTCGGTAGCTCTCGGGTTCGATCAACATAGGCGCGTACGGCACATCTTCTATGTCGGGATAGCAGAAGATAAACTCGCCGAATTGCGTCATGGTAGCTCTCAACTGCTTCGTGACCCAGTTGTAATTGGTCGACAGCGGGACGAACAGGCCATAACCGGGGGTTTGACGGTGATAAACGGTGAGGACATTGGGATCGTCAAAGCAAAAGCTATCGTCAAAGCCAAAGCTCTCGGCGTCAAACGAAATCTCCGCCGTCATGCTCGGGAGTTCACTCTCCGTCATTTTCACGCGTACGGGAAGAACTCGCGGGGCCTTTCCCGTAAACACCGGATAAACCGGGGCGTACGGCTCGCGCGTCACCGTCACTTCGTTGTAGCCCCCGCCGCCGCTAATAACCTTGATAGTAACGCCCGTATCATTAAAATCGTAAGTATTCCCGGTGGCCAGTTCGAACTCCGTGTATTCGATGGCCTGCGACTGAGGCGGGTAGGGAAAGCGGAAGGCGCGATAGCTCCCGACTTTCGGATTGTCGAAGTACAACTCCCAGACCTTCTTGCCGTCCGGTGTCACCTCCGTGGCGGTAGGGTTGGGTGTTCCTTTTACATTGCCCCAGCCGATCATCGTGTTGCCGTTGGGCAGACGCTGGGCATTGCCGCGACCGAGGCCGGAAATAATACTATCTGGGACATACGTCCAAACGTGCTCGGCAATCTTGTTCTGCTCGTCCAGCTTGTATTCGTGCACTCGCGATGATATTGTAAGATCTCTGGCGCCATTGTCGTAATTCAATACATTGCCGTTCTGTATACGATGAAACCCGTGGCCGCTGAAATGACCGGGGGCCTCATTCGGGTCCACACCGACAAAGGTAAACTCGTTATAATCGCCGCCCAGGGTCCACATGATCTCGCCCGTCTGACGGTTGATCTTCTTGACCCATCCTGAACGTGGTAGCCTGGTTGCCGGCTGGGGTGTCATCACAAAGATGTGACCGTCGCTGTCCTGGTTCATCGTATTGAGGTGGAACGTATTGATCGCGGCTTTCTTTGCTCTGGGATCGTTTGTTAACGTACTGAAGAAGTCTTCAAAGGTGTAGTAATCCCAACTCCGCCACTGGAAGATAACGTTCCGCTGGGAATCCAGTTCCTGGACGATTGCGCCGGAGACGAGGGCCGCGGGATGTCCACCCGGAACGATCTGGCTCATGTCCACCTCGCTCAAGTAGTAACCGAAGAGCAGGACATTTCCGTTGGGCAGAATCTGGAAATCGTGGGCTTCGGCCACATAGCCATTGCCCGCTTCAATCGTCTCGACTTCGTTGAAGTTCTCATCCAGTATTACGTGGACGACGTCGCCACCCCCCGCGTAGGTGTGATGATGAAACAATTGGGCATAATGGAGATGGCCGTTCTGCTGTACATTGAAGTCGTAGGAGTAGTCGTCCGGCAGCTCCTTGTACCAAACAACAGTCCCGTCGTTCTCCAAGATCATCACGTAGTAGCCCACATCTTCGACATTTTTGGACACGGTGAGAAAAACGTAGCCGTCTGCGATGGCGTTGGCATCGTAGATGTGCGTGGTAATGCCGGGGAAATTCGCCGGCAGTGCCCCATGCGCGTTGCCGTCTGCAAGTCCAAGAAATGACACAAGGACCGCACAAATCATGATAATCTTCTTCATGTTCATTTTCATACCTCTCTTTCTTTTTCTTTACAGGTTTTCATAATCTCTACTACATTGACTTGCGAAATTAGTTATACAAGTCCAGGAAACGACACAATGACCGAACAAATCATGATAATCTTCTTCATGTTCATCACACCTCTCTTTCTCAAGTTACTGAACAAATAAGATGTTTTGATTTCTGAACAACGGTTAAAATTTCTAAAGAACGAGCTTTCATTTTGCATAAATAGCTTAATAGCCGGCATGTAATTCCGCCGAAATCAGAAAATCACTGCTGCTAATACTACGATTCAGGCCATGAATCGCCAGGATATTATCTCCCAATTGCAGAGCATTGAAGACATCCGGCTTATCAACCCTGTTTACTTTGAAGGGTTGTAATAGCAGAGCTTCGTCATCGTCATGCGTTCTATCGGCATTGTCATTCCATGCCGGCACCGGGGCGTCGAATTTGTCGCGGGCAAGTTCTTCCCCATTGATATAGGCGACAAATCCATCATCGTAACGGATTTTCAGCGTAATGGAGCTCAGCTCATTCGGATCGATATTCAAGACAAAGGGGATTCGGATATAACAGGAATTCATAATTCCCGACATCTGGGCTCCCACATCGTGTGCGATGAGGTCTGTATAACTTGTGGCGCTGCCCGGATTGTTCTCATAGCCGATGCCGGTATGACAATCCGAGGCGGCGATCTGATCCCAGCCGGTATCGTCATAAGGTTCGGCGTTGCCGATCCAGTTGTAGCCAATATTACTTGTGGGCACCAATACGCGTTTGGCGTCTTTCTCCGTGACCAGAGTGGTGCTGCATGGTTGCATGAAGCTGTCGGCAAAAATCGAAAAGTCATTGAAGTCAACCTTGCCGTTGTCGTCCAGATCCGCTGTTAGCCCGCTCTGCTCTTCGAGCCACTCACCCGTCAATACAGCTAAATCATCGAACCGGACACAGCCGTCAAAGTAGAAGTCACCCGGTAATACGGTGATCAAAGAGACATTATCAATGTAAACATCAATATCGGAAGTCCCCGTGTTAAACACCACACGGGCGTTGTAATCTGACGGATCCTGCATGGTAAAGGGGTAGCGAAAATGGTTCATGTTCGGTGTGATAGAAGAGTATCCGATTTTGCTGTAGTTAGTCCATGGAGACTCGTCCTGCCCCACTTTGGCTTCGATGATTCGAGGCAGATCCGAGAAGGCATCAAATTCGAAGACGTATTCTTTTCCCCGGACCAGTCTGATTCCGGCCTGCCTCAACTGAACATCCGGTATTTGAGTACCACCGTTGGTTATATCGAAATGGCTCACACCGCCTTCAATTCTCCATTCCGCAGACGCAGAACTGCCAACATCCCATATCCACGAATCCTGTCCCTGGCAGAAATCCCAATTTAAGACTACATTCTGACCTGGTTCGGTAAAACTAATAACGGCGTTTTCTTCGTTGGAGTAATCGCTTTCCGTACCGTTAGTATCGACAGCAGTTACGCGGAAATAATATCGAAGTCCATTCTCTAAACCTGCGCTGAGGTGCTTCAGCGTTGATGTAGATGTATCGAGCAGGGTTGTTGGCTGAGGCGTGGTTCCGCCGTAGATGCGATAGTAGTCCACGTTGGGATCACCGAACTTATTGAAAATCAACGTCAAGCTGTCAGGAGGAGATTCGACAATCAGAAAGGGCACTTCGACTATCCCATCCCAGGGGAAACGAAATCCCCGGTACAGATCCCTACCGGGAATCAAATTGATCTCGAACCGTTTAACGCCGTTCGGATCCACCTCGACTAACGTGGGAAAAGAGGACCTGACAAAATTGATAAGCGTGTTGCCGGTGGGCAGGCGTTGGGCATTGCCCATATAGTTGGTGTACTTGCCGTCGCGGTATTCCCAGACCATGGTAGCGGTCCCATTGTCCAGATCCAGCTCATATTCAACGGCGCGAGACACGCGAGGACTATGTAAGTTCCCGTTATCAAAGATGGTGTAGCGGCCGTTGCCCATCAAGCGAATATCATGCAGGCTGCTAAATCCGTTCAAGGGGTCATTGACAAAGACGAAATCACTGCGCGCTGGATCGGTGCCGCACAACCTCCAGATAATCTCCCCCGTATCCCGGTTGATCTTAGTCACTTCGCTGATATGTCGGCTGGAAAGCAAGATATGGCCGTCTTCATCGATATCAATGGCATTCATATGGGTGAAGTTAAAACCGCTTCCCAGCGGGTTCGCCAAGTGGGGTTCACAATCGAGAGGATCGAAATTGTCCCACGCCCGCCATTGGAATATCAAATCCCCCTCCGCCGTAAATTCCTGAATGACCGTCTCATTCACATTCGCATTGGGATTGGCGCTCGGGTGGTACAGTGTCATATCGACGGTAGTGCCCCGAACCCCAAGGAGCAAATACCCCCCATCTTCCTGGATTTGCAACTCATGGCTATCGGTGTTATAGCCGTTCACGGCCCTGTAGGAACGAGGATTGTTGAAGTTCTCGTCAACGCCGTTGAATTGGGTCCAGGTGATCATCCCGTTCTTCTGGACCTTGAAATCCCGCCCGCCCCCGCGCCGGTACCAGACGGGATCGCCGTTGTTGTCCAGCATCATGGTGAAGCCCGCATGTTCGAGGAAGAGGTATCCTGGGGATGGATTGTTATTGACGGTGATCACGACCTGCGGAAAGTCGCTGGGCACGGATACCCCGTTTGACATAATCATGTCCTCTTCGAGCGCAGCGGCGGAAACCGCGCCTTCGGCCATCATGGTCATGTCCGCTGTGGGCAACACATCCCATTCCGTGTCAGGCGTCACCTGCTTATTCAGGGCCTGCTTGTGTGCTGCCGTTCCACTGCTTAGCGGAGGCGGCATGGGCCCGGAGACCATAAACTGGTATTGATACGGCTCGACTCCAGCAGGAACGCAAGGATCTACTGTCGGTGTCAACGTCACCGTGACAAGCTCGTCACTCGAGAAATTCGACGATACCTCAAAGATGACAGTCCTATCATCGGTGGCAATCTTAGTCTGGCCTGGGTGGGATCCACCGGCGTCTCCTGTCACCTCAATGAACGTCGGCAAGTTTGTGATATCGTTGGGTGAAACTTCCTCAAAACGCACCAGAATATAACGGGTCTCCGGCCTTACATATTCCGCCATCGGTACGGGCGACAAATACCGGTAGCCTTTATTACGATATTCAGATGCAAATATCTGGGTAGTAAATTCCCAGACATCGCCTTTGTATATTGTGCCAGGGAACGGAGGTTCCCGTCCTATGACCTCATCAACACGCCAGTATTGCTTAACTCCGCGGGGGAGACCGGTTACCATATGGTTCGGTTCCATGGTAGTAGTCAGAAATTCCGGTGGTTGAGAGAGGGGATTGTAATTGGCATCGTTCACATCGTCCCAACTGGTGCTCATGTAAACATCATGCTGATTCGCGCCGTAACCTGCGCGCCATTCAAGCAGCACATCGGGTTCCACAAATATAGCCTCATTAGGCGGGCTGGGATCAAAGGCCTTGTAGCCCTGAATACCAAACTCCCAGATGTCACCCGGGAACATATTGCCCCGAGCATCTGCTGAATCAACAGCCCAGTAGTATGCAGTGCCTCGAACAAGACTGTCTGTATACGGGTCAACCAGAGGAAGACCAACATAATACCGGTTGGTTTCTGGCGGTGGGCCGAGACTCGCACCTTCAATGCGGTTGTACACGTCGGCGTAATTATCGCTGAAGTAGCCCGTGAACGTTTCTGCAGTCTCGCCGGGTATAAAATCAAGCGGTGTATATATGTGCGTGTGGGGCGGGATTGAAGGATAATTGTCGCCCTTAATCACAGCACCATGAGCCGGATAGACGAGCTGGGCCTCTCCGCGTACAGTTGTAAAGCTCCATACAGGGCCTGGGTACTCGTTGACACTATTGACCTCAGTGATATACCAGTAGTAAGTGGTGCTTGCAATAAGATTTGGGTCTCCGGGATCATACTCCGCTGGGAAGATTGCTTCTATAGTGTCAACCTGAGGCAGATTCACATCACAGGGATCGGTGCCGAAGTACACCAAGTCCCATTTTGCACCTTCTCCGCGTGTCCAGCTAAGATTTTCATCTACGATCACATCTATAGCCTGATGAGGCGGGTCAGGATCATGGGCCCATCGTTGCTTAAATACGGGATTCAACTGCGAGCTGGGGATGAACTGCTGGGTCTGACTGGCACTCCGCCACCCCAGCCGTGCCACAGCACCACCGCCCCTCTCATACCACTCCATCTTGATCTCGTATTCCTGGCCGGCTATCAGAGGAATCGGGTTGCTATAGTACCAGGTGGGTGACTGGTCCCGCCACGAGTCAATAATCAATTGGCCATCCACCCACAACCTTCCACCGTCGTCGATCTCAACACTAAACGTGTAGTCCTCGGAGTAGAGCGGTACAACGCCGCCCGTCCACCGCACCGCGAAATCGTTGACATAGACCCCATCGCCTGGCGAGCCAGTGCCCCAGTCAAAGTTGACCACCGCATCTACGCGGCTGAACACGAAAGTCTGCCAGGGATCCGATGGAGGGCCGGGCTGTTCGGCACTCGTATGATAATAATCACCGGTGAGGCCGCCCGCCCCGAAAGCGTTACCGACCAATGTAACCAACAAAACAAAAGACATTAAAAAAATCGATTTTCTACACATACTGGAAAATACTCAGACAACGGCAATGAAAATAGCTCTATTTCTTCTCATCTGACCGCTCCTTTTGCTCAGAAAAGCAAGATTCACATCTGGTCACCTTATTTTATAACAAATCAGCCACTGCGACTCAGTTGCACTTATGAGTTGAATCCGCTAATATCCTTAAACGGGGATTCCCATTTACCATCAATTTCACTTCGTTCCTCTATATTCACTGTCCTATAATACCAAACTTCCCTTAAAAACGCAAGCTCTCCGGCCACTTTCGCCCAATACTTTCACCAAAACCGGATATCTCAGGCAAAATCTTGATTTCAGAGCCTTTCTATGCGTCTTTTGGTTGTAGTTTTCCAACGGAAGTGTCAGTTCAGTACTCAAACCGGGGTATGAGCGACTATAACCACAAATCTGTTCCGAGCTAAAGTTCTTATTTCGACATTTCTTTCTATAAATTAAGATTGCTATTCTTATCAATAACCTCTGTTCCCGCAGAATCATGCAGTACAAATCTGAAATGAAGAGGACATTGAAAATGTTTACCAACTTTTCTATTTTTAATAAACCACTGATATACAAGCACTTATAAAATGGTCGATTTTTAAAAATAGGTAGATAACAGACTCTTTGGTTGTAGACTGAGATCGATTGTAATACCATATCGCTGTTTGATGTCAGTTAAGCCGGTATCGCTGCATGCGTTATAAGAAAAGATCTGACCACCAAATGCAGATGCACGCGAAATCTCTTCCAAATACAAACCAGAATCAGAATGATATTATTCACATAGTAGAAGATTCTATGTGCGGCTTTTTCAGCATCCCCATGACACTTTTTAGACGCCGTTTTTACAATCGAAGTACTTCACGCACGATGTCGCACGCTATAGAAAATGAAGAAACAACAGTGCATCTACCCAAGTTTCCAAGCCCACGCTTCATTATTTATAAGCTGTCTTACCTACTGTGTCCCTCGGTCCTGTGAAGCCTGGTCCACCTGCAGCCACATAGCCGTAGCTAGCACCGGATTTATCTGGGCTGATCCAGAAGGAGTATAGTCTGCCATTCTTCAAACGAAACTTAAACCTCACCGGCTTGCCTGCTACAGATGAAAGGTCTTTTCCACTATTCCAGATAACCTGCTGTATTGTGCTGTCTCTGGAAATCGGATTACAATTTTCAATAGACAGGCCCTCAATTGGCTTCTTATCCTTAGTTAGCACTTCCACACGAAGCTGCCCATTGGGATTGTCCACGTTGACGAAGAGGTACTTACCTTTGAATCTCACCGGACGGGTAGTCAATGTGCCAGGTTCCTCCCCCGCATCCATAGAAGCAAACCCATCACGGCGCATGATGGCCAGGCCGGTGTTGCAATTACCGTCCCAAAAGCGATCGCCAAGCATTTGACCGCTGACATAGAAGTACAGCTTGTCCCTTACTACCAGACAACAGCCGCCCGCACTCTGCACGTTGCCCCAATTCCAGGCGCCTTCAGTCGGATTGACTGTAAGAAACCGGGTCCGGTCAGGACGATGCCAATGGAAACCATCACGGCTGAAGCCAACCAGCACTTCGTTTCGCTTCTGGATTTTCAGCCGGGCGCACTCACTGTTAGGTGGCCCCTGCCAAATAGAAAACAATCCCAGCATAAGGCTCTCGTATGCTACGGCATCGTGATTATAGAGTTGAGGTTCAATATTGTTGTATTTGGGGTCAGGATGATGTGGGTCTAAATGATCGGCGCATAGCCAAAGCACGGCACCTTTGGCAGTCTGCTTGGTGCCGGCAATTGCGTCAGAATGCTCAAAGTAGGCACGTGACCGACCGACACCCGACTGGCCGATTCGCAGTCCGAACACCCATTTTTTGCGAAAGGGATTATAGTGCACGGTCGTACGGTCACCGACCCTGGTGGCACTGGTGGCTACAGGTTCAGACCAGTGAATACCATCTTCAGAGCAGCGCAAGGCGAGGCTCCACCTTTGAGGAATAGGTGTCGTAACGAACATTTTATAACGGTGCTGTGGATGTGGGTCCTCGTGATCGAGCCACACGGTGCTCGAATCACGGTAGCGTCCACCACTGGCTGGCTCGACATCACGGTGACTCAGAACTTCATTCGTGCCGTCTCGGACATCAAATGATGGCTTCTCCCAGCGAATGCCGTCACGGCTGACTGCCAGACAAGTGCTGGCGATATAACCGCCCATGTACCACATTTTGAATAGCTTTTCTTTCGGGTCATAGAAAACACCATCGCTGAAAGGTGCGGCTGCTCGTGCACTATCCCCGCGCTCCCAAGGCTTGTCTGGCTTTAGGATAGGATTGTCCGGATGGTATTGGGGTCTATGGTACCTGCGTTTGAGGGTCGTATGCTCAATTAGAAAGTCATCGACGAACAGCTGCCGCCCGACATCAATAAGGATGACCTCTGGCGGGCTTTCCAAATAAGGAACAGGCATCGGCTGCCGTGTAAGCTTTTCAGCTTGGGGTGGCCACTTGTCCCCAAGAGTAATGCCGTTGTAAAGTGTCTCTCCAGCCACAGGTGCCTGAATTCCGGCAACAATAAAAGCCCAGGCGATAATCCAAGCAACAATCCCGACAAGTCGGGATTCGGTCACTGATTTGTCCCATTTATAACATGAGCCCATGCTATGTCTCCTTCTGCAAACTCGCAATCCCGACAAGTCGGGATGTTCAGCTCACTTTCTCTTTTCAGTAAGCCATTGGAGTGAAAATCTGGCGAACACAATGCGCTTGTATCCGTCATCTTCGAAAAGGCAGCCTATCTGGTCATCTGGTAGCACCGCAAGGTCTGAATACGCACCGGGACCTTTTTCCAGCACCTTCGCAGCCGGCCAGGTCTTCCCCTCGTCATAAGAAAGCCTGATGGTCAAGTTCTCGCGGCCGGGACCACCCGGACTGGAGTGGAGAATAATGTTGGGCTGCCACGAGTATCGACGGATGCTTCCCTGGCAAGTGGGGCAGTACACCTGATCGTGATGTCGCGGCGAAGACCAGGTACGTCCTCCGTCCTTGCTGAGGGCGAAGGCCCGTAGTTTGGGGCCTCGATAGTTGCGCATGCTCAGAAGCAGTGAACCATCGGTCAGTTCCGCGACCTCGCATTCGTTCATGCCTTTTTCTGTAATACCGCCATGTGTCCAGGTCTGACCGTGATCGTCGCTGTAGATGACTAAAGAGCGGCCTTTCTGGTCCCAGTTACCCCAGCCTTTGCTGTCACCGCAGTCGCAGGGTATGACCAGCCGGCCTTTGTACTTTCCCCGTTGCAGCTGGATTCCATGACCAGGCCCGGTGGCATACCAGCCCCATTCGGCTTCCTTCACATCTTCAGTAATTTCCCCGGGCTTGGCCCAACTCTCTCCCTCGTCGGCACTGTGCGTAATGAATACGCGGTCGTTATCACGACAGAAGGCCAGCCACACGATTCCGGTCTCTTTATCCACTACTGCGCAAGGATTGCCTATCGTGATTTTCTTGTTGCCTCCTTCCTCGTAGACTATCCTTTGTTGGTCCCACGTTTGACCCCCGTCGCTGGAACGCCGTAGGATCAGGTCTATGTCTCCGTGGTCGCCCCTGCTCGTTTTGCGTCCCTCACAAAAGGCCAGAACCGTCCCCTTACTCGTGACAACCAATGCAGGAATGCGATAGGTATGATAACCCTGCTTGCCACTTTCATAGATAACAGTGCTTAATGGCCCTTTCTTATTGTCTTTATCTGCACTTCTAACTGGGACGATCGATAAACCCAGCACTATCATAAAAACCGCGAATTTGCTCAATGCCATACAAACCTCCTTCGTCCAATTCATCATTCAGACATCCTCCCCCCAAGTACCTTAACTTAGCCGAACTCCCAGCATCCAAAGACTAACACTCGAACAAAGCAGCAAAGGAGTTCCTGTAAAGCATCTAAAAGGACCTCATACCAGATTTCAGGAGATTTGTCAACTGGCCAATATAGCAAAAAGGCTATCTGACTACTCTCAAGGCGAGTTCGGCCAGAGAGTTTACCGATCGGCTTTGATACAGTGATACCGCTGGACTAATACAACTGCTGATAGCACTCACGTTTCTTCCTTCATACGCTACAGTGTCCATCCGTTGTGGTATTCAGGGCGGATGTATTTATCGGCTTGGAGAACATTAATGGCCTTCATGTTTTGTCCATCCCAGAATAATTTTTCACCCGTACGGAGAGCGACATTACCGAGTAAGATAACCTCAGTCATTGGCCCTGCGTAGTCGAAACTTGAACTGGCTGGTTTGTCTCCCTTGCAGGCGTCTATCCAATCCTGATGATGCCCCTTGGACCTCGGTATTGTTTTCGGTGGTAGTTTGTATTCTCTCATTTTCGTCTCAGGTATTATCCGGGGGCTTCCACCCCATCCATCGCACATTATTTTGCCTTTGTCTCCCACAAAAAGAATGCCATTACCACCGCCCGCTAATTGCCGTCCCGGCTCAAGTTCAGCCGGCCGCGGCGGCATAAGACCGCCACTATACCAGGTGGCTTTCACCGGTGGCATACCCTCGCGGGCGCCAAATTCATAATAGACCATCGAACCAAACGGCGTCGTCTCAGGATTGATGTTGGTAGCACAACCTTCGACGCTAACGGGATGGCCCAGCTTCAGTGCCCAGAAAGCAGGGTCCATATTGTGGCAGGCCATATCTCCTATGGCACCAGTTCCAAAATCCCACCAGCCTCGCCAATTGTAAGGAGTATAATCTGGATGATAAGGTCTTTTCGGTGCCGGACCAATCCACAAATCCCAGTTCAGTCCGGAGGGCACTGGTGGCGTTTCTTTCGGCCTGGCTACCCTATAGCCGGCCCAATCTACTCCAGTATTGCTCCAGGCGTGTACTTCGCGGACCGGACCGATTGCCCCGTCCCATATCCACTCGCAGGTCAGACGAATACCCTCGCCGCTGTGGCCTTGGTTGCCCATCTGGGTGGCGACTTTTGCTTTGCGTGCCGCCTCGGTTATCTTGCGGGCTTCATAAATCGAGTGCGTCAGTGGTTTTTCACAATAAACGTGCTTGCCTCTTTTGATAGCCGCTATGGCAGCTACTGCATGTATGTGGTCAGGCGTTGCCACCAGGACGGCATCGATGGCCTTTTCTTTGTCCAGCATCTTGCGAAAATCAACATAGTTGGTACAGCCTTTGTACTGGCTGGTAGATTTCTGACTGGAGTAATGTTTTTCCACAAGCTTAAGAGCTGGTTTTCTACCTCCGGTTCCACCGTAGTAGAAGCGGCTGTAATCAGCCTCTTCTGTAACGTCGCAAACAGCTACTATCTGAACTTCCGAGTGCTGAAGGAGTGCTTTTATGTTTTGTATGCCCTGTCCGCCAGTGCCGATGACGGCCACATTGAGTTTTTCACTCGGCGAAATGTATCCGGTGCGTCCCAGCACGTACCGTGGAACCACAGTAAACGCAGCAGTAGTCGCCGCTACACCGCCGACGAACTGACGTCTGGAAATTCTTTTCTCCGATGGTTTGATGGTTTTACTACGATTCTTCATTTCTTCGTTCCTAAAAACCGATGTGCGGGAATCCAGTTAAGGCAATATTCTTTCAAGCCATTTGGAAATGACTAATAACGACATAATTATATCCGTCCTAACCTGTAAAAACAAGGATGAATAAAGCCGGTATTGATGTAGGTTTCAGCATCTTTTACATAACGTAACACCATCCTTCCCAAAGCCAATTATATACAAATGCCTGAAGATCAACACCATCTACGTACTGGTCTCGCCCGGAAGGCAGAGGAAATAGTTGACCCCGTGTGGAGAAAACTGTAACATAGACATTACACAATGCTTTCGTTTATTTTGCAATGTAAGACGACATTACTTTAACCACAAGGAGAGTGTCATGAATCAGAGCGAATCCAAGAAGATAAGCCGCCGTCAGGCCATAGCTACTTCGTTGGGGGCCGCAGGTATTGCGGCAGTTGGTACCACCGGGGCTTTGGCAGAATCACGGCCGAGCAGGCTGGTGAAAGGCAAGCGGGTGTTGATCTCGATCGGCGAGTTCAGCGAGGGGCTGGAGACCTATTACATGATATACCGGCTGATGGAAGAAGGGGCCGTGCCCGTGGTGGCGGCTTCGAAAGCCAAGCGACTGCAGATGGTAGTGCACGACTTCGACCCGCAATACTCCAATTACACCGAGAAGCTAGGCTACCAAATTGAATCCCAGGTGGCTTATAAGGACGTGAGTCCTGCCGAGTACGATGGCCTACTGATTCCCGGCGGCCGTGGGCCGGAGGAGATCCGTCAGTATGATGACGTTCTGAAGATCGTCGGCTACTTCATGGACAAGAAGCTCCCGCTGGGCGCAATGTGCCACGGCCCGCAGGTGATTTATGCTGCCCGGCCGATCAAAGGACGTCGTCTTGCCGCCTATCACGGCATCCGTGCCGACGTGGAGTTGGCCGGAGGAGTGTTTGTCGACGAGCCAGCGGTGGTCGACGGCTCTATGGTCACCTCCCGCGGCTGGCCCGACCTGCCCTATTTCATGCCCAAGTTTTTGAAGGTGCTGGCGGGCAAGTGATTGACTTAGTTGGAGCAGGCCGAGCAGCAAGAGAAGGACTTTGCATTTACTGACCAGCGTGTAACGGTTCTTGTGAGCGTGCAAACAAAGAAGAAAATGGTAGCAGGGACTAAACCAAACTTGCCATTAGGAAACACATAGAGGGCGTTCGCAGTCCAAAGACCGGCCCAAATAGTCAGAACTATGAGTCCCGGACGTCTGATTGGGGAGACGTGAGAAGTGCTTACCCACAGTGCGGCAATTATAAGGATGGCCTGGACGATAGCTATCAGATGTCCGACGCGTCCGGGGTATGTGAGACCATAGGCGGACTTGATATGAACGCCGTCGCCAACTGCCATGATGCGACTCACACCATCCGGTTCATTCCAGCTTATTGCCAAGACCAAAACTAAAGCAAGTAATGTCGCTATTGCGAATAGCCAGGCACAACCACCGACAATCAAGCTGCAAATGTGCAAGGTTCGCGACTTCATCAAGATTTTCCCTGGAAATAGCATCCGTTAGTTACGTCAAGTGGTCTTACCGTTTTCTTCTCACCATCACCGCACCGAGGCCGAGCTTCAGCGAACGGCGACTTGTGTTAGGAGAGGAGGTGAATTATTACTGTTCTGGGTATTCGAAGGGAGAATGGCCCAATATTACCGAAAACATCCTTTGCTACTTCAAGAGTCAACCAGCCAGTGTTGTTTAATGGTTTATTGTTAAATCGAATTGTAAATAGTTGGCTCTTTTTCGGCCTTATACCAGTTTCAGAGTCATAGCCATAGTAGCAAGGTTCAATATTACCCAAACCGAGACTATTATCAAAATTATCTAACATTTTTATGCCCTGTGGTATCTCTTCAATAACACTTCCATCGGGATGAATTATTTTCTTGCACGTCTTCGGCCTTATGATTACTGTGTCACGTGTTACCATTAAGGTCATTTCTGCATAAAGACAGCCATCTTTTACGTATACTTTGTCCAGAGTAACCACGATATTGGAGTCTCGATATGTAAAACTCTCTGGATCTTCTAAGATTTCAACGATAGATAGTTTTTGTTCAATTGTTTTTTGTCGTTGCTTTAGTTCCTTAAGCTGTTGTTCTTGGGCTATTAACTTTTCTTGTAGTTCTTGGGCTGTTAACTCTTCTTGTTGTTCTGTTGAAACGTCGGATTTGAGTAGGCTTGTAAGTCTTTCGTCATATTCCGGATTGTACTTTCCTTTGCGGTTGTAGCCTTCTCTATTGAAACCATCGCGGTTATAACCCTTCTTATTATACCCCCAGATAGTGTAGCCTTCCCTGTCGTAACCATCGAGATTGTAGCCGGTTAGGTCATATTCATCATACTGGCTTTCACATCCTGCTATGACACATAAAAGTATTATGAAGATAATCTTTTTCATTTCTCGTCCTTTCAAATTAGCCCGAAATTGACTCATATAAGTATATTACCGCTGAGCAGATAGTCAAAGACTGTTTGATGAAAGACAGAGTAGATTATTGCCATTTGATCCCAAATATCCTATCATACAGGCTAGAAATCAAGGCTCAAAACAGGCTTTTTTTGACAGTTTATCGGTTCATAAAATTGATTGAGCTATGAGCTTTACACAGGAAGAAATTAAACAGATAAAACAATATGCAGAAGCAGTCAATGAAAAGTCTTTGGGGGTAGAGATAAAAAGCCAGACGGTTCTCTTAAAGGACGACAACGGCATTGTTTGTGGCACTAGCCAAGTCTTTCCCGATGAGAACCATCTAACAGAGCAGAAGATGGCTTATATGAAAGAAATGCTCTTTTTGTTAGCCAGGGACTTTAGGCCAATCTCACGACTGTATGAACGGAAAATGCCAGGAAGAGTTCAGACACTAAAAGATATTCAGCAGCAAATTCAAATAGAAATGAAAGGGCGCAGCTGGGCAGGTTCTAAAGTAGGAAATTCCAATTAGTATGCATTGTTCAAACAGTTACGGATTTCTCAGGGCACTCTTTGTGAAGATTGCCCCGATAAAAAGCAAGAGTTCTATGACCTTGGCTACAGTAGGAATTCTTGCATTTGCCGGCGCGGTTTTCGGAACCAGTTTATCAGAGGTGAGGATTCCCAAACAGTCAGATTGGACTGAGCATGGTGTAGTTATTGAAAGCGGTAAATCCGGCTCCTGGGATACACGATTTTACGGTCAGGTCAGCCCCTGTACGGTCGTAAAGAAAAATGGGGTCTTCTATCTGTACTATGTAGGGGCCAACGGCGATCGTCCGACAGACGGAGGGCCTAAGGACCGCGCGCTTGGCGTGGCCACCAGCAGAGACGGCATTCACTTTACGAAGTACAGCGGCAACCCCATTGTTACTCACCAGCCGGCCAAGAATGTCGAGGAGGGCGTCTTTTCCGCAGGTGGGACGATCGACAAAAACGGCAACACACTTCTGTATTATGGCGCTATATGGGCAGGGAACGCTTTGACAGAGGAAGTACACTGCTATGTTGCGCTTGCGCAATCCCGCGACGCAAAGAAGTTCAAGGATCATGGCTACGTTCTATCGTGGAACGACCGTTCCGTGTGGGGATACGGGGATGAGATTTTCCCATTGGGAGCCTACTACGCAAATGGGAAGTATAACGTATATTATGTGGCAAAGGGCAGTGTAGGTGCGTGGAAGCTGGGGGTCGCTACGGGATCCTCGCCAGAGAAAATGCCAAACACACGAGCTACGCTGATCAAAGGACAGATTATAGGCGGATGCGACCCTGTTTTCATAAGCAATGACAAAATCGCACTCTTTATCGTGTATGGCTTTGACAAAAACTACATCGAGGTTCGCACAGCCGACGTGAATTTGCCGGAAAGGCTTAGCGATCCGGTTGAGACATACCGCATGTTCCCACCGCGTTATCGTCACACGGCGGTTTACCTCGACCGGGACGAGAAGAAATG
>JAUXAB010000019.1 GCA_030615025.1 Phycisphaerae bacterium
CCTTAGCTTTTTAATTAGCATTCTACTTGTTAGTTCTGCGCCGGCCGCTTGGGTTGAGCTCACTGATTTGGTTCCGATAAGCTCCCTGCCGGGCGGGCAGTTAGAAGTTGGGGACAAACTGTTTTCTGAGTTTGAAGTGACTGGTATCGCCGACGGGGGGCCGCCGGAGCCGAGTGCCGATTTAGTAAAGGTGCAGGGCGGCCAGGACAACGAGACGGGCGACTACGGCTTGAGGTTTCGGTTTGCCTGGAATGCCGGTGCCGATCAATTAACAAATGCTAACATAAACTTCAAGGTCTCTATCCTTGAAGGCTATGATCCCTGGCTTATCGAGGATGCCATACTCTGGCTCCCTGTAGCTGGTGCTACTGCTACTGACGCGGGCCTCGTCACCGTTAATGAAATGATATATGATGCTCCATTTATGGGAGTATCGCTTGCTCAACTGGACTGCAAGAGGGAAATGGGTGACGGTGGTGTTAATCTGATCGATAGTAGTGACTTGTTGGGCTCAGGAGGGAGCCCAGTGCAAGTGAAAGAAATCTGGGTCCGCACAGGTATCATCGTTCGGGGCGGCTACAGTCCTAACCCCGGTACTGCCAATCTGACCGAGGTCTTCATGCTCTACAGCCAGATTCCGGAGCCGGCCACAGTACTTCTGCTTGGTTTAGGTGCATTAGCTCTGGTAAGAATACGCAAACTGTAGATTTGCGGCTTAAATTTATGAAACTCAAAAGGCTGTGAGTTTTCTCACAGCCTTTTTCATTTGCCTCTACGCGTTTTTTTACGTAAAAAAGGCCTTGTAACGTTATTGGTTACCAGGCCTTATAGCACGATTTACTGCTTTGGGAGCAGGATGTCGCTGGTTCGAATCCAGTCACCCCGATTGAGTGTGGCAGCCACAAAACCTCTTTTTCGAGGTCACGAGCCGGTTGTCACCCTTATTTTTAGCCACTGCTCCCAGTCTTCTAACGGCGGCAAAATTTTCCGGCATTTGGGAAGATTTGTCCTTTCCGACGGGGCCGGAAGCGGCAGGAAAGGGCTGCTTCTTTAATTTTTCAAGTTTCCTAAGAGGCGTGCCAGCAGGGGGTTACATGCCGGAAAACCAAAAACAATTTTTATGTGGCACACTAATTGCTCTTTCGCTTAAACGATGTAAAAAGGTCTCTGGAAAAAAGTAAGTGGATAAAGATAAGGAGAAATAAAAATGAGTTTCGCATTGATGGCAGGAGTTTCGGGGTTACAAGCCCACCAAAGAATGCTCGATGTAGCCGGCAATAACCTGGCCAATATCAATACTATCGGTTATAAGAGCAGCAGAATTGTTTTCTCGGAGCTATTGGCCCAGGTACTCAAAAAAGCGTCGCAGCCAACGGCTACGATCGGCGGTATCAACCCCCAGCAGATAGGCAGCGGTGTCCAGATAGCCGGTATAAACCCAGACATGGCCCAGGGTAACCTCATAAACACAAATAGTCCACTGGATTTGGCAATAGAAGGAGAAGGCTATTTTGTACTGAGTGACGGTTCACAAGACCTCTACACGCGTGCAGGTGCGTTCGCCGTTGACGCAAAATCGAATTTAGTTGACCCGTCCACGGGCTATCTTGTTCAGCGTACCGGGCCGGAAGGCGTAAGTGACAATTTTCAGACGGCTGGTGAGAACCGCATTAAGATTCCTTACGGTGTGGGAATATCGGCAAATGCTACGTCAGAAATAACGGTAGCAGGCAACCTAAGCGCCAATGCTACCCTTCCCGACGGAACACAAAAAAATATTCTGAGGTCGGATATAATTTATAAGGAGGACGGCAGCAACGCTATCGGAACTACAACAATCGCTGATCTCGACTCAGACTTTTATACAAGCGGAACGTGGGATTCAGCTACTATTACTTTCTCCGGCTGGAAGCCGGACGGTACTGCTTTTGGTGACAGTCCGATCACGGACCTGTCGATGGATGTTACTGAGGCCACAACATTTACTAATATACTCGACCACTTGAACAAAACTAACGAAGTGCAAACACTCTCAAGTACTGCTACCGCCGGTACATTCACGCTAACGTTTGGGACTGCTACCGCCGCACTTAACTGGAATGCTACTCAAGCTCAAATTGAAACTGCACTGGAAAATCTGGCCGGGATTACGGACGTAACGGTTGGTGGTGCTGCTACGCTTGACGCCGGTGATATTACCATTACTTTTTCAGGAGCACAGACTTCCGCCCAGGATGTTGCATTGCTTACGGTTACCGACATAGACCTGGTCCCGGCAGCAAGTGTTTCCGCTGCAGAGACGATAAAGGGCAGTGCTACAACGGGCGTTCTTGGCAGCGGTGCGACGGCATCATTGGATAACGGAAGATTAGTAATAACCGATAACACCGCCGGCTATAGCAAAACAGATATAAAGATGGTATTCGCTAACGGCACAGGCACCGCTGATGTAACAATGCCGGGGTATTTTGAAATAACTACTGTGGGCGGTGATGAAGTCAAAAGTTTTAATATTGTAGTTTACGACTCCCAGGGCGGCTCACACGTTCTTTCAGGCGCCTTCGTGCGAAATCCAGATCCCGCTAAGATCAATCTCTGGGACCTGGTATTGACCTCAATCAGCGGCACAGGCAGCGGCAAAGTCGCTGGAATTGATATATCCGGCCTGAGCGACCGGCGAATTCGCGATATAAAATTTAACGGCGCCGACGGTGCTTTCGGCGGCTTAGATGCCGGCACCGGCGATACAGCGCAGTTTAGAGTGACATTCGGACACCGCCCAGACGCACAAGTCATTACGGTAGACATGGGTACCCAGGGCCAGTTCAATGGCTTGACACAATTCGCCCGGACCTCTACAGCAGTAGCCAAAGAGCAAGACGGCTATGCGACAGGCGAACTTGCCTCCGTCTCGATCAGTAATGACGGTTATGTTATCGGAACTTTTACCAACGGTGTTAAAAAGAATATTGCTGCCCTGCAGATAGCGTTATTCAAGAACCCATCAGGCCTGGAAAGTATCGGCAGTGGTTACTTTGCTCCATCGGTCAACTCCGGCGACGCGACACCTACGTACGCCATGACCAGCGGTGCAGGCACGATTCGCGGCGGGGCATTGGAGAAATCCAACGCCGATGTGGCAAGCCTGTTTGTTTCTATGATTGAAGCTCAAAACGGTTACCACGCTAACGCAAGGACCATCAAGGTCGCCAATGACATGCTTAAAGAATTGACCAACCTTATCAGATAGTAACCGGGCCTCCTTTGGAACTTTAAGATGGTAAACTGACTCCTTATATTCAGGTGACATTTCGATGCAGCCCTGCCGGGAAGTAATGTCCCGGCAGGGTTAAACTTTTTGGTTTTTGGCCTTGACGGCTGTGCAGCGGCGCCAGACGGCAGGTCAATCTTAAGCAGCAAAGAAATATAAAAGTTCCTGCAGTACTATTGGGAATGTAGGAGAGAAGCTTCCATTGTCTCTGTGGGTTGAGTCATACTGTGGTCAGGAGGATGTCCGGATGCAGGTTTCACCTGTGCCACCTCGCCTGATGTAGAGATGCCTGGACTGCTCTGCGGTAGTAATGCTTTGAGGATATTAGCTTCTGTTACTAAGCCCAGCACTTTGCCCTGTTGATCCACTACAGGCAAACATGGCCTGCGAAACTGGCACATATGTCTCATTATAACCTCAATCGGCGTCTGGGGGCTTATGATGTGAACGGGCCTGCTCATTATCCATTTGATTCTTATTTGAAGCGTAGCATCATCCAAAAAGCGACGCCATTTGGTAAATGCAGGCTGCAGGTAGGGACTGGTCGCGCCTGTCAGATCAGACTTTGATATAATACCTTCCAGCACTCCATCCTGACCTACCATCACATGGCCTGCATCGTGTTGCTGCATTTTTGCAAAAGTTTGCTGGACGCTGTCATCAGCACTTCCCCAAACAAGCTCTTTTTGCATAATGTCTTTTGCGCTTAATGTTAGGGTCCCACTTTGCAATAAGTCGCAAAATGGGGTCCCTGAAGCTGCTGAGGCGAGGTGCTCGCCCGGTAGAACCGTCAGCGACTGTGACATTCTTTGGATGGTTTCGGAAATCGGTTGCTCATAACTCTCAACCGTCATCGCCGCTTTTTCTCCAGCTCTGACCTTAGCTACCGTAACGGTGTATACCGCTGGGCTTTCTTCGGATTCAGCCTTGACCCTGGCTATCGTCTCGATGGCTTCAGCCTTGACTCTGGCTATCGCCTCGATGGCTTCAGCCTTGACTCTGGCTATCGCATCGGTGTATGCGCCTGGTTCTTCTTCGGCTGCAGCCTCTGACTTTGCCTTTTGCCCGGCTGCTGCCTCTTCGGCTTCAGCTTTGACTCTGGCTATCGTATCGGTGTATGCCTTTGCCTTTTCTTCGGCTTCGACCTTGACCTTGGCTATCGCCTCAGCAGCTTCAGCTTCCGACTTTGCCTTTTGTTCGGCTATCGCCTTTTCGTCTTCAGCCTTGACTCTGGCTATCGTATCGGTGTATGCCCTTGCCTTTTCTTCGGCTTCAGCCTTGACCCTGGCTATCGCCTCGGCAGCTTCAGCCTCTGACTTTGCCTTTTGCTCGGCTTCAGCCTCTAACTTTGCCTCTTGTTCGGCTATCGCCTCTTCGGCTTCAGTCTTGACTCTGGCTATCGTATCGGTGTATGCCTTTGCTTTTTTTTCGGCTTTAGCCTTGACCTTGGCTATCGCCTCTTCGGCTTCAGCCCTGACTCTGCCTATCGTATCGGTGTATGCCTTTGCTTTTTTTTCGGCTTTAGCCTTGACCCTGGCTATCGCCTCAGCAGCTTCAGCTTCCGACTTTGCTTTTTGTTTGGCTACTGCCCCTAAGAAAAGTGACCCAACTTTATTTGAAGGCTTGACCTTGGCTATCGTATCGGTGTACGCCCTTGCCTTTTTTTCGGTTTTAGCCTTGACCTTGGCTATCACCTTTTCGGCTTCAGCCTTAACCTGGGCCATCGCCTCTTCGGCTTCAGCCTTGACCTTGTCTATCGCACCCGCGAAAAGTGCCTCAACCGTACTTGAAGGTTGGTGATGGCTGTCTACACTCATCTCTTTTGGAGTCACTGTCCTTCTCCGGACAACGAGTTCTTTTGCTTCGTCCTGCTCATCTAAATATGCCTCTTTTGAGAAAAGCATCCAAAGTTGCTTATATCCACCGGCCGGCTGGAGATGCTTTTCGGTTTCAAGGAATGCCGCGGTCGTCCAATCCCGCCGCACCCAAGACTACGCCCGAAAATGCCAATCCAACCAACCCCATTTTTCAATCTTCTATCATTACCTATCACAAAGACTCTAATATTGCGTCCTGTGATTTTGAGCCCCGAGCTATTTATCACAGATATTGTCGGCCGAAAGAGGCCCTCTTCTTAAAAAAAAGGAAAAAGGATTTGCAAAAGGGCATGCTGTGTGCTATTTAAGCAAATGAAAGTTGGGTATTTTAATACTGGGTGCGTTGCCCAACATCAGAACACTTTTCTTCAATTCGTTTCGTAATACATTCCAAGCTGCCGTTCAAGTTGCAAAATAGCTGTTTTTCTTAAGCGTGGGGGCTCTTTCTCCCGATAATACCTGTAGTAAACAGGCAAAGAAAGGATATTGAAAGCCTCTCATAAAGTGAAAGTCTCTCATAAGCAATAGAGTATGCCTGATTTATGGAAAAATAATTTTTTTTTTGGGTGGAATCCTCATTGACGTACGCCACGGGGCTACATAGAATTGGAGTAAAGCTGGAAGGTCGATATGGCCATGAACCCTTTTTAGGCGAGAAAATACTACATAACGCGCTTTTAGGAAATAAGACTGACGAAGCAATTGAAAATGCTGTAATGCTATTAGACAAGGAGGTTCTTTAGCGTAACAAAAAGAGCGATAACAGCCGCTCTTGAAGACGCATATAGGATGGTATAAAAAGTCTTTGGAAAAAAGTAGCGGCTAAGTGAATAATGCTGTGCTATCCGTTGATGTACGGTAACCTCATACATCGGGCGTGGATAGAATACCGGCAAGAACCCCAGGAGTTTTTTAGAGCTTCTCCAGTTTAGTAAAACCGGTTAAGAAGATTTAACCCAGCTGGTTATCCAAATGGATAGGTGGCTGGGTTCTTTTTATGGAAATTGAGTGAAAGGACTCTAATAAAACGTGGCCACCTTATTGTTGAATTTGCAAGTATGGTGATTGAAAACGGTTCTTTTCTATAGAGTTAAGTATTTTGCAGAAGGCTTAAACAAATGCGAAAGACTTCTGCAAAATGAATTTGTGTAAAATATGTAAAAACGATGCAAGGTTTTACTGCAACCGACGGGGATGAAGTGCAGGATAATCTCGACATTCAGGTTTTCTCTGACTGCCGAAAAGCACGCCCGCACCAATCGGAAATAGATAAACTAATTTAACCCTAATGATTAGGAGATGAATTGAAAATGGGATTCATTGGATTGGCATTTTTGGGCGTAGTCTTGGGTGCAGCGGGAACCGAGCTGGTCCGCGCAAGCAAGCCGGAACTGGTAGAGAAGGTAGAGGATGCCGCAAGGCGTTTTGTGGATTCCTTGTGTTCATCGAAATCGGATGATGGAAAAGCGAAGGAGAAATAAAGAGAAAGCAAAGGGGACGCTATGGTTAAGAGTCTGGGAATCATGATAGGTGGGATATTTGTCGGCGCTGTGGGGGTTGAAATCATTCGCAGGAAGTACCCCGATGCCCTGGGGAAGCTGTATGCGAGGACTCGCGAGATGACCTCAGGGGCAAAAGAAGCCTTCAAGAAGGGATATGAGAATGCTATGCAGTCCCGGGAGGCCGCGGAGCCGAGCGCCTGACATTCGTTTAGAAGACAGCTCGGCGTAAAACGAATTCCGTGTGCAGTGTAAAGGTATGAACGTGCGGTCATTAAGCCGCTTTTATATACTGGCACTGCGTATGACTCTGATGCCAAGGCCAAGGATTATGTACAACTATATGTTGTCGGCTGTTATGTCAGTTTACCTGAAGGGCCGGATGCGGGAGATTCGCACGTCCGGTTCTGTGAGCCCCGTTAGAGGCCGGAAGGAAAAAGGCTCTAACGGGGTGGGAGACATTGAAGCATCCTCACATGATTGAATACTGTGACACTCTTGGGAATCCAAAGACAAGAGAAAACAGGCAATACTAATAAAGTCTAAATGAAGGAGACTATGATATGGCTACTCGACAGAAGGACAAAATAGAACCTTCGAAAATCGTTGGAGCTGTATCCAAATTTGCTGGTACTTTGGTTGGGACTGCGGTGGTTACTGGTAAGAGAATTGTTAGAAATGTGACGCCGGTAAGTAGGAGCTTCTCGAACGAGCTTGAGGAGAAATCGGTACAGGCTCCGGCCAAAAAGAAGAAAAAAGCAACGCGCAAGAAAGAGACAAAAGGCCGGAAAAAGAAGAAAAAAAAGAAGACGGAAAAAGGGAAGAGCTCAAGCCGCTCCCAAAATCGTCCGATATCCAGAATAGGTACAAAGACAAGTGTTGCAGTTAAAGCGTAAGAATCTCAGCCACCGGTTACTGAGGCAAAATTGCGTAGTGGTAAACCTCGTTGGGCCGGTGCCTCGACCGATTCCGTGTCCTGAGTTCCTGAGCGTGTATCTGCCTTATAGGGATGTAGGATTATAACAAGAAGTGGGGCGTGCAGGACAGTATAGGGAGGTTTGATAAAGGTGGTTGATATGGATATCGAATTGCAGATTTTGCAGTCAACTTAATAGGAGTCGAAGACAATGGGGAGCGACAAATCAGAACTTTCGGAAATCGTTGGGGCTGTATCCAAGCAAGTCGGTGCCGCTGTTGGAACGTCAGTGGCTGTCAGCAAGAAGATTACCAAGTCTGGAGTTAGAGGTGTGGCGACAGTTAAGGATTTGGTTACCCGACCTATCAGGAGGTCTGTGCAGGTTACAGATAAAAAGATCAGGCCCGCATCTAAAGCGTCTGCCCTCAAATCAAGGGCCAAGGGGACGATAGCCGGTGCCAAAGCCGAAGCGGCCGAGACGGTTGCCAAGGTCAAGTCCAAAGCCCGGACGAAGGAAAAAAGCTACGATGAAACGATGGCTGAGCTTAAGACTGAAGTTGAGGAAAAGTCAAAAGCTTACGCGGAGCAGATAGCTAAAATCAGGGCCAAAAGCAACGAGGCGATAGCCAATGCCAAGGCCGAAGCGGCTGAAATGGCCGCCAAGGTCGAGACCGATGCTAAAGAAACTATCGCCAAGCTCAAGTCCGAAGTCCAGGCGAAGGAAGAAAGCTACAATGAAACGATAGCTAAGCTTAAGAGGGAAGCTAAAGAAAAGTCAAAAGCTTACGCGGAGCAGATAGCTGAAATCGGGGCCAAAAGCAACGGGGCGATAGCCAATGCCAAGGCCAAAGCGAAGGCCAAAGCGGTCGAAATGGCCGCCAAGGTCAAGGCCGAGGCTGAAGAAACTATCGCCGAGATCAAGACCGAAGCTGCTGAAAAATATGCGAAGTCTCAGTTGTCGTCGGACGTCAGTGCTGTCCGAACGGAGACAGAGGCCGTGTTATCCAATCCGCGTGGAGGTAAGGTTGCAGTAGCAGTGGTTGAGGAGGAGGTCGAGTCTTCGATGGAAGCGATCGCTGCTCGACCGGATGACCAGATAAATGTAAGGGTCGCTGAGGTTGAGGCACCAAGCCATCCTGATATGGTGCTGGAGCAAGTGGACGCGGCTGTTTTCTCCAGCGCAGCCGAGAAGATAATCTTCGCGAGAGCTCTTTCTGACATTGCGAGTCGGGACGCTGCCGTGCGCGTAGATGCGGTCAGGGCAATGGCTGGCATCCGCCATGAGTTGTCAGTCAAAGCTCTTGCCGGTCAGATGGCGAGCGAAGCATCCCCACAAGTGCGACAAGAGTGCATTAAGTCCCTGACGACACTGGGGATGAAGAAAGGACTGCCTGCGGTTGAACGTGCTTTGACCGACCGGGCAGCTTCGGTCCGCTTAGCTGCTGTGCGGGGCTTATACTATTTGGCTGGAGCAGAAAGTGCCTCTGCACTCACACGTATGTTTTCCGATGAGAACGGGGATGTCAGACGAAGGGCTGCCACCTGTGTTGGCTGGCTGGGTAAAACCGAACTTGCTGTAGAGTTGTTACCGCTCCTGGCCGATGGCAGTGTTTCGGTCCGTCGGGCAGCAGTCGAGGCGATGCGCAACCTACGTTCTCGGCAAGTGATCTCCGTGCTCATTGAACGCCTGAACGATCCTGACAAATCAACCAGGAAAGCAGTTCTTGGTGCCATAGAAACAATCACGGGCAAGAAGATGAAGGAGCCGTTTCCATCAGATGAGAGATCGTTTCAGCGTCTGATTGCGCGATGGCGCGAATGGTGGAAAGAGGAGCTCTTAGGATGATAAAGCCGTGTCCACATAGGTGGGAAATGGAAATATCTGTGTTGGCACGAGTTTTCGGTTAGAAGTCGCGGGTACGGTTTTGTAGTCTCTAAACCAAATCCCGAAGAGATTAGAATTAAGGGTTGTAGAAGGCGCGTTTTTGACATCGACTTATGGTCTTTGAGAGAAAGCGGCGCCGATTGAAACCCTCGCTGACAATAAATTAAGGAGATCATCTGATGCCAAAAAGTGGGAAACAAAGGACAGGTGTAAAGAGAAGAAGGAAACCGGGCACAAGAAGCAGAAGGATTAACGAGGATGTACCAGTCATACCCCTTTTGGAGTCGACTGTGGAGTCAGCCGGCGAGCTGGAGATGCAGCAAATTGACAGTGGCGTGGAGAACAGCGGAATAAGAACGGAGGACTACGCGGACGTTTCCGAGGAGAGGTCCAGTATCATCTCCATTGTCAAGGGCCTCGAAGAACAGGTTGACATAGCATTTAAGCTGAAAGAGGTCCTGGAAGCTGAACTTGATGCAGCTCAGAAGAAGCTATCCGAAGAGTCGGCTGCCCGTGCTCAGTTAGAGGCGAAGGTCAATTCGCTCGAAACACAGGCTGCGCTGGCGGATCAATTACGCGAGGACATCACCTTTGCCGAGGAAGAGCGTAACAAGTATGCCAACTTGCTTGCGGAGACCCAGCCACAGCTTGAGGCGGTGACCGGGGAGCGTGACTCGCTTGTCGAGGAGGTGGCCTCTGTCAGGGCGCATGCTAAGGAACTCGAGAGCGCGAAGATGGCCTTTGAGGCCCAGGTGATGAATCTCAAGGACAAGGTCGCAGATATAGACCGTCTACGCGCCGAGCTCGGCGAGGTAACAGAGGACCTCCGAGCCAAGCTTACGGGTGCCGACAGGCGGGTGGCCAATCTGCGCGCTCAGCTTGAGGAGCAGCAGGCTGTGAATAGGGAACTGGTGGAGACCAGGACACGCCTCAAAAGCGAGATAAAGATGTTGAACACCAACCATAAGGCCGCCAAGAATGAGCTCGAGGTGTTCAAGAAAGCCTTGCGCGACATACGTAGCGAGGCGACTCGCACCAGCGGGCGTGTCCGCCAGCGGTACTTCAAACTGAAGGATAAGGGATAGTTCCTCATGGTTGAACGTTCAAGCGTTAATCGCGAGATACAATAGATTCTCACTCGCACCTTGGAGACGGCCTGGGAGGCCGTGTCCAAGGTGTGTGAGAACATGCGCACCATCGAGGAGAAAGGGGATCTTGTCCGCGCCCGGCGCGAGTTGGAGAATGCACGTGCTCCGGCTGATGAGTCGCGGGCCCGCATGGAATGCTAAGTTAAAATCAAGGAGATCTGTTAAGATTAAGCAGATATTAACTTTTGAACTTTAAAAAAACTCCTGTTGACGTTCCTGTCACTATCCACAAGGATAGTTTTTTCACCACAAATTGGGGATTGTTTTATTTTCAGTTTTTTGTGAGCCACCAGAAGCTTCTCTATACAATAGTGTAAATCCAGCGTGATACTCGGTATCAATATTGACTTCTGTAGGTAATTTGGTTGCTCCTTTGCTTAAGTAGTAAGGTTTTGAAGCTTCGACATTGCCGAATTTATCCCGCAAGCTTGCCTTTACACTGCAAAATACTTGACCACAAAAAACTATAACACCCAGGGGTAGCTCCACCTGCTCTTTGTTTGCCGGTCAGTCTCTGACACGGTCTGTACAACTTGGGCAGGCACCGGTACTATCGCCGAGCAAATAAATACCATCTATGCTGCCATCTTAGTACTGACAGGGCCGTTAGTAATTTGTGGCAGGACAGCGGCATCATTCCACAGTAATTAAAGCTTCTAACAACCCAATCTTTCACTACTTGTTAAAGAGCGCCTCCTAATAATAAAGCGTTGAAACAAAACTGACCACAACCTGTCGTATCAATCGGTTTTATCGAACAGCCTTAGCTCAATCACGATGGTTAATCGCCGCAATCAGTTTCGTCGACCGGTAATGTATGCTCTATTTGTCGAGAAAGATACATGAAATCTGGTGTCCAGCCCAAATACACAATTGGGATAATACCGGGTTAAGTAGGGCAAAAATATTGCCGAATAGCTGTTAGTAAATGGTAGCGTCAAAAACAAAGGGAAAAAGCTGATAGCCAGTTCCTAAGAATTGAATAAGTAATAACTTGACCGCTTGGGGGGGACATTTCTCGCACCCCAGCTTTTTATATTATTGCTTTTTGTTAATGTGTGCGTGATTAGGGAGAGTACTAATGATTACAACAGAAGTAACGCCGAAATGTATGAGTATGAACGAGATAAGAAAAAAGGCTAAAGCTCTGGGTATAAGCCCCGGAAAAATGAAAAAGGCTGAACTTATCCACTCTATCCAGATAGCAGAGGGTTCTACACCCTGTTTTGGAACATCAGGCGGCCAATGTGTATCCTTCGACTGTTGCTTTATGCAGGATTGCCTTAAAATCAGCTTAACCGAATGCAGACAAGCCGAGGGACATCTCAAGCAGCAAAGTGTCGAATTAACAGAAGCAAACAAACAACTCGAAAATCAAATAACCGAACGTGAGCGGGCCGAGAATGAACTGCAAGAATACCGCGATCGGCTTGATCAGTACTTGAGGGAGCAGACTGACGAACTAACAGCAGCCAATATCCAAGATCAAATTGCTGGACACAAGCGGGTGCAAAACGAATTACAAGAATACCGGGACCAACTTGAGCAGCGCCTAAGAAAGCAGACTGAGGAATTAACAGCTACCAACGAACAGCTTCAAAATCAAATCGCCGAACGTAAGCGAGCGGAGAATGAACTGCAAGGATACCGCGACCGACTTGAGCAGCGCCTAAGGGAGCAGACTGAGGAATTAACGGCTACCAACGAAGAGCTCGAAAATCGAATTACCGAACATGAGCGAGCGGAGAATGAACTGAGAGAATACCGCGACCGACTTGAGCAGCGCCTAAGGGAGCAGACTAAGGAATTAACGGCTACCAACGAAGAGCTCGAAAATCAAATTACCGAACATGAGCGAGTGGAGAATGAACTAAAAGAATACCGCGAGCAACTTAAGCAGCATCTAAAGGAGCAGACTGACGAATTGACAGCTATCAACGAACAGCTCCAATTTGAGATCGCCAAACGAGAGCAAGCCGAGGAAAGCCTTACTCTGCTTCAGACGAAACTGGACAATACTAACTTCATTATTCGCAAGTACTTAGAATTTAGAAAAATAAGGCCGAAGGCGCTCGAGCCCTCAACCTTTGAGCTGAGGTGTGTGGTCGAATTTTGTGGCAGGATTTTTGGCTCAGTTGCCAGAGTTTTTTCGCAGTGAAAATACGTGCTTTTCATCACACTATCTGGTAGTGGGTCGGAACACCTGCTCGCTTTGAGTAGTTCTTGAAGAAGCCTTAATTCAGGCACGACCCAAATCCTCTCTCCACAACGTGGTCAGCAAGTGAGCTCAAGGCACGCCGAGATTTGCAGTTCTTTAGCGATCTTAATACTTCCTTAGATATGTTCCTTACTCGGCTTGCACCATTTTGGCCAATTTTGAGCGTCTGACGCTACGATGCCATTTCATCTCAACTCGGCGCAGTTTCATGCGCAAATTTTCAGTGAACAGTGTCCGAAAAACTGTTGACAAGGCCTCTGGACTATTGTCTCATTTCCTAAAAACGAGGTTGAGAATCATGGTCAACTGTTCTTGGAGAGCCTCATGAGCCAAAAAAGGAAGGTGAAAAGAGATAATTCGAGCAGTTCCCGCCCCCCGGTTAAGAAAATCGCTATCGTTGGGCTGCCGAATACCGGCAAGAGCCAGGTATTCAACAATCTGACGGGCAAGTACACGTTAGCTGCCAACTATCCACTCACTACTGTAGAGATGAAAAGAACGAGATGTGAGATTGGCGGGCTGTCCCTCTGGGTACCGTGTCTGTCTTACCGCTTCTGTTCGGGGCGTAGCCGCAGGCGAAGGCCTTTACGCTGTTGCTTTGGCTTGCGCGCTGGCGAATCATTCGGAGAACGCTTGCCTTGCTTCCACGACTATTTCGGATGTTCTTTTTCCGATGTCCGAAGCCTTCTTCTTGGCGGTTGTCAGCAGTTTTGGGCCCTTCTTTTTTACGACCTTATACGTGACAAATCCTACTAAGACAACACCGACAACACCTGTCCATCGTTATTTTCTCAGGCCAGTATCTGCCAAAAATGTCCGGGCATCCGCTGGGCCATTTTCAACGCTCCATTTGCCCCGGCAAACACGGGTTCTTCCACACGAGTTACCCTGCCTCCACCCAGCTCCTCCATGCCCTGGTCAATAAGCGTTGCCAAACCAATCATTTGACTTCCGCCGCCGGCCAATATTACGTTGGAACGAATGGCTTCCTGAAACTCCGGATCATATGTGGCAATCAGCCGTGCGATTGAGTTAACGATACCAGGCACAATACTTCTGCAAGCTGTCTGCAGCTCGCCGGTGACATCAAAGTCTTTTGGCCTGCCTTCCACGGGGAAATGGGCTGTCACCCGGTCGGCGTTGTCCGAAACGAAACCATGCTGTTCTTTCAATGTCCTCACCATATTGACATTGAATTGTGCCCTGGGATATTTCTTCCGAATCAGATTCGAGAGCTTTTTGTCTACAAAATCACCGGCCTCGTCCAGAGTAATCTGGTCCTGTTCTTCAGGAAGCGTTCCATGTAGGCGGCATAAATCGACTGTTCCTGCGCCAATATCAACGACCAGAGCCCGGTCGAGAATATCCAGCCCATAAGCTACGGCGAAAGGCTCCGAGACAATCATAACCGCGTCGAGTATCCCGCGGGCCGCATCAATAAGAATACGCTTACTGGCAATACTGGCGCGAGCCGGTGTACCAATTACACCATAGATAGGCCCATTGCTTTTGGGACGAGCACGCTGCAGCAGGTGACGCACCAGCTGCTGCGCAGCCACAAGATTCTTGTTATTGCCGCTTGCACCGTCACCTTGTATTACCCCATGGGCCAACGGGCGTATCAGCTCTACCGAGAGCCGATGTTTGAGCGCCAATTCTCCGAATAGCGGCTCGGCACCGAAGAGCTCCTCAGAGATGTTATCCTTCGGGTATCCAACGTAGGTTGGAACCACCTCACGAACGCCGTTACTGGCAGCTATAGATGCCCGGCAGGTGCCTAAGTCGATACCCACGAAGAGAGCTTCACTCTTAAGTGGAAGAGGAGGCAATGTTCTTGGGCGCGGAGAGGTCGTGATAGGTTTCCTTCTCAATGGTTTCTTAACTGTCTTCTTGTCCATTTCAGTTCTCCCTGCATAATTTTAATGTTCACTAAACATTGACCTGAAAAGAGAGCTTCATGACGGCAGCCGCTCTAATGAGGTCTAACACACAGCGGTATCGATAAGATATGGTTTCTGGACAGCAATATTCTGCCTGAAAATGCTTGCCAGTACCGCTCTTTCTTCATCCCTGAGGAACTCCGCGCCTTCAACTGAATCTATTGCTGCTGAGACAAGTGTTTCATGGGGAAGACCACGATCACTCAGTTCCACGATTTTATTTTGAAGAGCCTCTACGGTTTCAGCCATGAATCGCACACGTTGTTCAAGCTCGGGTAGGGTAACTTTTCCCTCCGTGGCCTGCAAGTGGCCCAATTCCTCGATGATAACAGATCGAATCTCTTCTCGCGTCGATAAGGATTTTCCTTTTTTTGTTAGTGGCTGGGGCTCCGCAGGCAAGTTGGCAACCTTGTTCCGCTCTCCCTCGGCAAAGGAAGGGTCCTCACGTGCCTGGTTTGCCAGAGCAGCCTGGGGTTCGAGCGACTTGACTCGCTCCTCTAACCGGGCACGAGCAGCCGACTCTTCGGATAGCTTCTTCTGAGTTGCATCAAGCTCAGCTTCCAGCGCCTCTTTCGCCTCCAATGCTGCATCAACCTGTTCTTCGAGGCTCTTGACAATGGAGAGGATGCTGTCCTTCTCCTCGGAGATGTCCGCCAGGTCCTCTATCTTGATTTCGCTGTTCTCCATGCTACTGTCAACTTGCTCCATTTCCAGCTCGTCCAGCCCCTTGCAAAAGGGGCGGGGCTCGTGGGCAGCAACGGTGTCGTCTACTACAGCCTCGTTGGTCGTCTCCTTCTCTGTGGTCGACTCCAGAAGGAGGTCATCGATCCTTCTGCTCCTTTCGCCCGGCTTCTTTTTTTTCTTTATGCCGGACCTTCGTCTCCACCTTTTTAGCATCGAATGACCTCTTTAACTTATTCGTCAGCAAACTTTCAATCGGGGGTGTCGCTTTCTATCAGGGAGCATAAGTCGATGTCAAAAATGCGCCTTTTACAAGGTAGAGTCGAGAAAGTTTCGCAGTTTTTTTATCGGACTTCCCAGTCTGGTCATGATTCCTATATCTATGCCCATCAATCTCATCGTCATACCGGCACAAGCACTTTAAATCATTTGTGCAATACGCAAAGAGAACCCCGAAAAAATTATGATTTACTTTTGTCAACAGCGGCGCCGACAAGCTCCGGCTTCTGAAGTGCGATATTCTGCCTGAAAACGTTTACCAGTATGACTCTCTCTTCATTAGTAAGGGACTCGGCGGCTTCAAGCGAACGCACTGCTTCCCACATGTCTGCTTCACTGATAGGACCACGAGCGCCCAGTGATGATATACAATCACTCATTGCCGGGATTGCTCTTTGTTTTTCGAGCTAACCACCAAATTCCGTGCTCCAGGTGTGAGCGCTGGTCCGAAGTGAAACAAGCCGAGCAGGAACCCAGGGATGGTTCATTGTTTTCTGCCAGGGCACCAGAGGTGAAGCAAAAGGAATGCAATACGTAACACGATTTATTTTCTGAGCGGGAAAATCTCAATAAGAGCACGTACAAGCCATTGAATTGCCTGGCTTACTTGCGCAGATTGTGGCTGTCCTAATTGCGTTTGTGCAGGTTGAATCCCAACAAAATACACATCAACGTTGGGGCCCCCAGACGCACTATTTTCCCCTGCCTGCGCAGGGGTAAGTCCCCGCGAAGGCGGGGATTGGGGAACCCCCTTAATATCTTGGCAGACCATATCAGCAAATAAGCGGGGCGAGAGCGTATGCGTCGAAAAAGCAGATGAGCTCAACTGCTCAGGTTTGAATATGTTGATTGTTCCAGCCGGGGCTCCAAAGTCGATAGCGTCGATAATAAGCAAATTCTGCGGAGCTTTTTTTATGATGGGCTGGATATAATTCTCAGGCACGGTGCCGGCGTCTATTAGCTCAGCACAGACTTTCCCGCTGAGCTTCTGACAAACAAGCGGCCCTGCTCCATCGTCACCTTTGAGTGTATTGCCGATACCAACAATAATCGTCGCCGAATCGCGTAGTTTATTTAGCTGTTCGAAGAGTTGTTGGTCAGCGCCCATAGATTGTTGGTTAAATGGTTAGATAATTACCAGCCACCAGTTATCAATTACCAGTTACCAGTTACCAGTTACCAGTTACCAATTACCAACCTTTTACAGCCGGATATTTAGTTGGCATTTACACTTGGGGCACAGTATCCGCATAAAATCGCTCGGTCGGAAGTCTTCATCGCCCTGTTGCTGAATATCTTGAGGCTTTGTGAGCAATTCACCGCTTTTGGCAATCAACAGTGAAGGATTCGTATAGGCCAGCGGACCAAGTTTTTCATAAAGCCAGATGAGATGCTTTTTGGTCCCTATTATTGCACCACATTTTTCGCACAATTGAAGCTCAAACTCGTGGGTCTCAACTGTGTCTTCTCTGTCCAGAGTGGCCAAATCCCATTCGTTTGATAGCTTTATACCAGTCTCTGTAGTGCAATTATCGCTGCAATTGCCGCAGAAGATGCAGGTATCGTATCGAAGGGTGATTTTTCTTGTCGGCGGATTAGCTTCGAGGTCGTCAATTTGAGTCAGCGCTTCTGTCGGGCAGACGTTCACACATGCATCGCAGCCGATGCAGGTATCGAGGTCGAATTCCGGTTTGCCTCTATACCTTTCCGGAACCACGCAAGGCTCAGCAGGAAATCGAGTGGTAAACCGCGGCGAAAAGACCGCTGTGACGGCTTCTTTTAATTCTCTTAGCTTCGGCCAACGCAATTTCAAACTCCTATCTCGTGATTCTCCCAGGGGGGACGCCCCTTGGCGGCGGTTTGATTCACGATTTACTTTTCCTCTTCTTCTGCGTATTTGTCAACGACACTTTTTTCCCACAATGCCACTCCGGAGGCATAAGCACCTTTGGCGATTGCATGTGCGGCGGTAGGTGAAGTTATCAAAATAAACACAGCGCAGATTACCGCTTTGGCACTTATAGCTCCTAAACCGCTAATGACGGCTACGCCGACCAACAGCATAATAGTGCCGAGAGTTACACATTTGGTCGAGGCCTGCAAACGGTTGTAAACATCGGGAAAACGAACCAGACCTATGCAGCCGAATATATCGAACAAGATTCCAATTATAATCAGTATGTATCCTATAATATCAGTCATCGAAACTTCTGCCCTCCAAAAACTTTGCTAATGCTATGGTCCCGATGAAGCTCAAAAGTGCCCAGGCAAGAGCGACGTTGAGATAAAAATCTTTTTTGGTAACCAGCCCGATGATGGCACAGAAACCAACTATGACGATACCCAATATATCAATAGCTACCGTCCTGTCGGGGGCACTCGGGCCGCGACCTATTCGATACAGGCACAGGAAGCAGCATACGAACAAGCCGATGTAAAATAACGTTATCATAGCTACCTCTCTCTATTCGAAAATTTTCCGCAAGAACCACTCAAATCTTCGAGCAATAAATTCGCTTGCTTGCTCGATATCGTCGGATTTTACGTTAATCCAGTGGATATACAAAAAACCGTCGTCTGTTAAATCAACAGTCAGTGTACCCGGCGTCAGGGTAATCGAATTTGCCAGAGCGGTGATACCAGATTGTGTTTTCAGAGTAGTTTTTATTTTCACGATTCCCGGCTTTATCGGCATTTTGGGGTGCAGGGCACGATAAAC
Organism: Phycisphaerae bacterium; assembly: GCA_030615025.1. GTDB lineage: Bacteria > Planctomycetota > Phycisphaerae > Sedimentisphaerales > Anaerobacaceae > CS2-K091. Next base: position 18,434 of record JAUXAB010000019.1, read on the forward strand.
AACATCCAAATTGGCTTTTAGCATATAGTAGAAAAATACCGGCACATAAACTAAAGCCCAAAACATTCGTATCGGCGAAATAAATACAAGATGTTCTTTGGGCAGGATTTCGTGGAACAAAAGCGCCACGATTGCCGAGACTATCAAACCGGCGATTATCACCTGAGCATCAATCTGCCAGGTTAGCAGCATCCAGATAATAAACGCTAAAACAAAATAAATCAGTCTTCTCATATCAGTAAATCCTAACGGCCATCACATCCCAATCACATTAGCCGAATACAAAACTCCATCGGTCAACACCTGTACAGCAGGGTCAAGAATACTGGATCTCAGGCACGGTGTCAGCAGCAATCCCATCAGCACACATAAGCAGGCCAGGGATACCATTGCGACGAGCATAGAGCCTCTGTTTTCTTTTATTTCCTGCAGGTTTTCCGGCAGCTCGCCAAGGAAGACATATCTTTGAACCTTCAGATACATAATTAATGTGCACAAACTTACGAAGACAATTATTGCTGCGACCCAGTAAAAGTGAGCTTGAATTGCCGCGATTACCAGAATTAGCTTACTCCAGAAGCCGCTAAAAGGCGGGATACCGGCGACGGCAGCCGATGCAACGGTGCAGGTCGCGCGGGTGACAGGCAATTTCTCGGCCAGTCCGCCCATCTGTTTCATCTGTCTTGTGCCGGTTGACATCTGGACTGAGCCGCTGGTTAAGAACAATAGAGACTTGTAAACGGCGTGGTTGACAAGGTGGAACAGACCACCAAGGATAGCTAACGAAGCCCAGGCTAAATTGCCGTCTCTGGCAATGATAAGACCACCAAGACCGATACCCAGGACTACATAACCTAACTGGCTGATGCTGGAATAAGCTAACAACCGCTTGAAGTCCCACTGTCCTATAGCTAAAAATGCACCGGCAACCATACTCAAAAGGCCAAGTGCGATTAAGAGCCAGCCCATTGAGACAGAGATGCCAAAGATATTGAAGACCACGCGAACAAGGGCGTAGACGCCGAGGGTTTTTATGAGAATGCCGGACAGCATAGCTGAAATCGGAGCAGGAGCCGATGGATGTGCGTCGGGCAGCCAGGCGTGGAACGGCACCAGGGCAGCTTTCAGGCCGAAGCCGACAACGAACAAAGCTAAGGCAAATGTGAGACCGCGATTCAGGCCCGAGCTTTGAATGGCTTTTGAGATGTAGGCCATATTAAGCGAGCCGGTATTGCCATAGACAAGGGCAACCGCAAAGAGAATAAATATCGAACCGATGCTGCCTAAGACCATATACTTGAAGGACGCCTCGAGCTCTTCGTGCTCACAGCCAAAACCGACAAGTGCATAGGATGCCAGTGAAGCAATTTCCAAAAATACGAACAGATTGAAGATGTCTCCGGAAAGTGCCACCCCGTTCATACCGGCGACCATAAGCAGAAATAAGCACAAGAACTTTGCCTTGGCGGTGTACTGCTCCATATACCTGATGCTAAAAAGCATGGCCGCGGCACTGACAACGCTAATAGCCAGAAGCAAAAGCGAGCTTAAGCCGTCAAGGACAAGATTAATTCCAAGCGGGATGGACCACTTGCCTATTTCATAGACGCGGGTTTGGCCTATAGAGGCAATGGCCAATACCAGCAGTGAGATAGTTGCCAAATTGGCCAAAACCGTTGCAACGGCTTTGCCTCTCTTAGCGAAAACCGGAAGCAAAAACGCCGTGCCTAAAGGGATGGCAACGAAAGCAGGCAGCGGTACAATCATCCTTTTAGTCTCCTTATTTGAGTAATGTCGAAGGTGCCGTATTTTTCGTACGTTCTAATGCATATTGAAATCATCAAGGCTAAAGAACCCAGGCTAATAACGATTGCCGTAAGCACAAGGGCCTGGGGTAAGGGGTCAACCGAGCTGTTGAGGAAGCCGGCGGCGATTTGCCCGGTCTCCAGGTCAAGTTGGCCCTTATCAACTATTGGCGCTATGCCGCCGAAACGGTAGCCTAACATAATCAGGAAAAGATTGACGGCATATTCCATGACCATTATGCCGATGACAATCTTAACCATATTTTTTTTGACGACTGCACAATACAGCCCGATCATAAACAGTAAAAAGCATAGCGCATACAGCATTGGTCTTAATCCTCTTTATTACCTGACATTTCAGGTCTGAACATCGAAAGAACAAGTACCACCAGAAACAGTGATGCCCCAACCTTCAGACCGATAGCAATATTAGATAGCGGTATAGTGCCTGCACTTACGAGGTTGAATTCATAATCCGTGCCCACCAGGTATTCTTGGTGGATGAAATTCCAGAAGAAGCTGGCTGCGCCGTAAAGCAGACCGCAAAGCGCCACGGCTGCAAACAGCAAAGCACCGACGCAATCAAGTTTTGATGCAACCGGCAGAGAAAGGTTTTCCTCGGCATATTCTCTGCCGAAAGCCAGCATAAGCAGCACGTAGCAAGAAGCTAAAATCACGCCGCCTGCAAATCCACCGCCCGGAGTAAGATGGCCGAAAAGAACAATGTAAATGCCGAACAGAAAGATGAGCACCTTGACCCAACTGCTGATGGTCTTTACTATTATTGTCATACCTTTCATTGGTCCGGGTCCTCCAGCAGTTTCTTGGTCTTTTTTCGCAGTATAACAGTTGCCCCGATAATCGCAGTAAACAGCACGGTTGCTTCGCCTAATGTATCGTAGGCACGGAAGTCCAGAATGACCGAAGCTACAAGATTCGCTGCTCCTGTTTTCTGCATCCCTTCGCTGATATAGGTTTGGGAAGCTGCCTCGGGAACCTGTGCAAAGATGGGTGTTCCGAAATCTGGCAGCGTCTTAAGAACTTCAATGCCCGCAAGGAAGATGGCGAAGATGATTGCCACCGAGACAACCACGCCGAAGAATTCTCTGGGACCACTGATAAAAGTCAGCTCGCGAGAGATGCAGGCACGAATCAGGATAATCAAACCTAAAACTTCTACCACAATCTGTGTTATTGCGATGTCGGGTGCTCGCAGAAATAGAAACATTAAGGAAGCACCAAACCCGATTGCGCCGATACAAATCACTGCACCCAGCAGATTCTTGGTTTCCACCGCAATAATCGCTGCTATTATCATAAACAGTAGCAAAATGTAGAATACAGTCATATCTACCTCACCAGATTTTGCAGACTACAAACAGAATTACCAGTAATCCCAGAATTACCCAAGTCAAATACATCGGCAACAAGCCTGAATGCAGCCATCGCAGAAATCCTGTCAAGGCCAGTCCTAATCTGCCGCTCTGATTGTACGTATCGAAGTGGCCTTTTTCCTGGCCGGCATAGAGCTGTCTTAAGCCGCCCATCGACGAAACCGTTTTGTAGAAATGCGTCCCGGATACCCTCATTTGCTCGTTAGGCTGCACTTCACCGCAAGTCCAGGTCGGAACACTTCTGACCTTTCGTGACACAAAGCCGACCAGTAAAATTACCAGGCCAAGACCGATGCCGAGTACTATCAGGGCGGTAGCCAGAGTAGAATCCCACGTGCCGATGAAAATGCTGCTATCGGCCTCTATATCCAAGGCAGGATAAATGAACCGATTGAGCGGTACGAAATAAAAGACTCCGAACAATACACACAGCAAAGCAAGTACAACCATCGGAATCCTCATAGGCAGCGAAACTTCTTTTACATCTTTTAGCTTATCCGGCAAGCGTGAAAGGAACACTGAGTGTATAATCTTTACCGAGTAAGCTAACGTAAGCGCACTTCCGAAGATAGCGGCAATCAGCCAGATGGGCCACAGTTTAGCTACCGCACTCGTTTGTTCGGTTCCCATCTGAATCACGCCCTGATAAACCATCCATTTGGAAACAAAGCCGTTAAACGGAGGAATGCCGGAAACACTCAGGGCCGCAATGAGAAAGGTAACAAAGGTTATCGGCATTTTTTTGCCCAGCCCGCCCAGTTCATCCATCTCGGCGGTCCCGGTTTCCTGTTCAACCGCACCTGCCCCAAGAAATAGACAAGATTTATAAATTGCATTGTTCAGCATGTGAAATACTGCACCAGCAAGGCCGACAGCCGTCCCTGTTGCTATACCTAATATCATATATCCAACCTGACTAATCGCTGAATACGCCAACAGCTTCTTAACATTGTGCTGCACGAGTGCCACCATTGCGGCAATAATAATCGTCGCCGTGCCGACGATTGCCAGGATAAAGGTTAAGGGCACAGAGTTGAGCGCGAATATGCTGCGGACAATTATTACCAGAAGATAAATTCCCAGGAGTTTGTCTATCGCACCGGGCAGAAGTGCCATTACAGACGCCGGGGCGTATTCGCCACTGGTGGGCAGCCACGTATGCAAAGGCATCGCGCCTGCCTTGGTGATGGCGGCTACCATAAGAAGAATAAAGGCTATAATTGCTATTGAGGATGTGGTTGGTACAGGGGCTTTTGCGATTTCGGAAATCACAAGTGTCCCGGAAAGCGCCCATACCATAAGCACGCCGAGCAGAAAAGCGGCGTCGGAGACACCTATCATTGTAAAGCTTTTTGTCGCTGCGAAATTGGAATTTTTGCCGCCTGTCGTTATCAGAAGATATAATGAAGCGGTAACGATCTCCCAGAATATCAGTAAGAACAGCAAGTGATTGGAAAGCAATATTCCTGCTGAACCGCCTATTGTAAGCAGAATGGCACCGTAATAAATATTCGTATTGCGTATTGCGTGTATCTTTAGTGAATACAGAGTTATCAGCAGGCCAAAGCCCATAGCGAACATCAGTATAAATGCTTGAAGCGCGCTGGCACTTAGCAATAAGTCTAAGTTCAAATTGCCTATTTGCAGAACAGGGCAGCTATACTCAAGTTGGCCAAGAGAAAATATACGAATGGCCAACGCAAATGCAATGACCGAAATAATCAAGGTCAGCACTTTGGAGACGGACTTTATTTTGCTTGGCAAAAACAACAGCACAAAGCCCACGGCCAGAGGCAAAAAGACCAACATCGGCAGAATCTTGCCCAAATTCATATATCCTCCATCTTTAGTTCCGGCGCACCAAGTTCCTTCTTAATCTGTGCGGTTTTCTCACGGCTCAATCGCAGCAAAGTATCGTAGTCGTGTATAACTTTATTGTTATTATCAATAACAGCTAATCTCTCGGTACAACTGTAGCAGGGGTCCACCGCTGCGAGCGTAATGGTGACATCGGCAATATGTCCACCAATGCACGAGGCCTTAAACGAAGGCACATTAACGTAACTTGGCGCCCTGACCTTGTGGCGGACCGGCCTGTTACCGCCGTCACTGCGGACGTAATGGAACGTTTCGCCTCTTGGTGCCTCGACGTGTCCGACCGTTTCGCCAGGCGGAATTTCCTTGACTTCCACAGCAACGGGGCCTTCCGGCAGCTTTTTCAAGGCCTGCCTCACTATTTTGATGGATTCAAAAGTCTCCAGCAGACGGACAACCGCCTTGGCAAAAACGTCACCTTCGGTTTGGGTAATTACGTTCCAGTCCAAATCAGCGTATGCCGCATAAGGGTCGTCGCGCCTTACATCAATAGCGACGCCGCTGCCTCGGGCTGTTGGCCCTGTTACCGCATATTTGATAGCGTCCTCTTTGCTCAATATCCCTACGCCTTTGAGCCGGGCGTGCAGAACAGGGTCATCGAGCACCGCCTTGGTGAGCATTTCCGTTTTCTTTTCAATTTGGTCGAGTTCTTTTAGTATCTTGGGGATAAGCTCATTGGGGATGTCTTCTCTGCAGCCGCCGACCTTGACGTTTCCATAATTGTTTCTGTTGCCTGTTATTTCTTCCAGCAAATCGAGTACCGGCTCACGGTATTTCCACGCCCACATAAAGACGGTGTCATAACCGATAAAGTGTCCCGCCAGGCCCACCCAGAGTAAGTGACTGTGAATGCGCTCAAGCTCGGTGATAATCGTTCGCACGTACAGCGCACGCTCGGGCGGTGTTATGCCGGCAAGCTCTTCCACAGCCTGCACGTAGGCCAACGGATGCGTAGCTGAGCAAATTCCACATATTCGTGAAACCAAAAACGGTATCTGGTCAAATTGCAGCGATTCGCTGATTTTTTCTACGCCGCGATGGTTATAAGACAATCGCACGTCAATATCCGTTACTATTTCGCCGTCGACGGTTAGCTGGAAAAATTCCATCTCTTCCTGCAGCGGATGGAATGGGCCGACTGCAAGAATCGGCGAGACGGTTTGACCCGCTCCTTTAGGCGGGGACGGTTTGAAGCCTGGACGGCTCGGTGTTTCACCATTTCCCGGTTTTACCGCTTCCAGGTCCGTGTCTTTCCTCAATGGATAAACACCTTCCGGCCAGTCATCGGACAAAATCAGACGCCTCATATCAGGATGGTTCTTAAACTCGATTCCCAATATGTCGTGTATTTCTCTTTCTATCCACTCTGCCCCCGGCAAAAATGGTGCGATGGATTCAATGGCGGGGTTTTCACGATCGTGGATTTTGGTTTTTAAGGTAATTATAGAGCCGGTCTGGTCATACGCATAATGGTAGAGAACTTCGAAACAATCATCAGAATCAATGCCCGTAGCAATCACAAACCGCAAAGGCACTTCTTCAAACAGGAACTTGTTGACAGCATAACTGTTTTCAGCATCACAGGTAAGCCATATTCTATTGTCCGCCGGCTGCTCGATTGCTTCCAGCCTGTCCTCTATTTCTGATAACCTGTTATTTAGTTCTTCCTGGTTCATAATTCTTTCTTGCTTATAAAACGGATAATGCTTTTACCACGCCGGATATTATAGCTTCGGGCTTCGGCGGGCAGCCAGGCACATAGGCAATAATTGCATTGGGGTCTACTTCCCTGATTATTTTATCTACGGGGCCGACCACATGGTAACCGGTGGTGAATATTCCTTTGTCACAAGCACAGGCGCCAATTGCAAAGACAACACAGGGCTTGGCGGTTTGCCGATACACTTCCTGCAGGCGAGGCGCTGCCTGGCGGGTCACTACGCCGGTTACCAGCAAAGCATCAGCATGTCGGGGCGAGCCGACCAATTTGATACCAAACCTTTCAACATCGAACTTCGGCGTCAGCAAATTTACGATTTCAATATCGCAGTTGTTGCACGCGCCGGTATTAACGTGAAAGACCCACGGCGATTTCTTTAATGACCATATCTTCCAGCTCATATTTCGTTTCTCTATTTGCGCTTCACGCTTCGTGTCTACAGCCACTTGATACCATAAGAATTACCGATTATTGCCAGAATAACAGCGGCAACAAGAACAACACCGCAGTAAAACCAGAAAAACTTCATTGCCTGGTCGATGCGAACTCGGGGGTTGGTGTTTTTGATTAGAATCAACAAAACCAGCACCAACACGTACTTGGCAATTCCCGCCCACAACGCCCCTGTGAATCCGCCGAGGAACACCATTACTAAAAACAGCGGCAACGCCACAAGCATCATCGCCTGGACAAGTTTCCAGACAGCAAGCAGAGCTCCGGAATATTCCATCAGCACGCCGCTGGCTACCTCGGTCTCCGCCTCGGCTATATCGAATGGGACAAACCCAAGTTTTGCTTGAACGCACAATAACGCAACCAGAAATGCCAGCATTCCGGATATGCTAAGGGCAGGTGTCTGCTGAGCGATTGCAGCTAAGCTGAGCTGTCCGCCGCTTTTTATAATCACCACGATAAAGGCCAAAACCAGCGACAGCTCATAGCCCATAACCAGTTTCATTTCACGGCTTGTGCCCAATGCCGCGTGAGGGCTGGCACTGGCACTACTGCCGAGAATCAACGCCAGCGACGGCAGCACCATCAGGTAAATCGCTACAATGATGTCGCCAACAAAGAGTCTCGTCGGGTCGATGGTTATTCGCCACAGCATTGTCGAAAGCAAAAGCACACCCGCTAAGCCGACGACCGGCGCTGCCTTGAAGACGGTTTGTTGAGCTTCCTCGGGTATCAGCACTTCCTTGCCTAAAAGTTTCATAACATCATAGAATGGCTGAAGAAATGGCGGGCCAACACGCCACTGCACCAGCGCACTTACCTTGCGGACTATCCACGAAGCGACCAGCCCCAAACAAACAGTGAACACAAAGCCCGGAAAAATAAAAATCCAGAACAAATTTTGTAGAGCTTGCGTCATTTCTTTGCCTTTTCCCTCAAAAACGGCTCCCACAGGACCCCGCCGGCGACTTTGACAACGATATCTTCAAAAACCTCTATCAAATCCTTTTCTTTTGCTGCGTCAACTTCCCCATAATCTATGCTTCCGTCCTCGCACGTGTTAACGCACAATGGCTTTTCACCTTCGCCTAACCTGCCTCTGCACACATCGCAAGCGCTGGTTGGAAAAAGTATCAAATCAGTGTATATCGTTCCAAACGGGCAGGCTATCGCACAGGTACCACACCCGGTGCACAGCATATTCGCCCTTTTGAGAATGCCGGAGTCATCATCTTCGGTTGGTACCTTTTCTAATGCCTCGTTAGGACAGGCTTTAACACACGGTGCGGCTTCACACTTACGGCATATCAGGGCGAAACGAATCATTTCCAGCAGCGAGTCAATTCCCTTGTTGTCAGGATGATGCTTGTACGAACACTGCACCTTGGATTCACCCTGCAGTTTGCATTTTGCTAAATCTATTATTAACTTCGCACCCATAATATCGTGTTCCGTATCTCGTGTCTCGTGGCTCAATTCACAATCCACGATTCATGTTTTTTTTAAGCCCAAATATCCGGGTAGTCCTTTATTTGGTCGTAGGTAAAGACAGGTCCATCCTTACAGACATAATACTTGCCGAGCATACAATGGCCGCACTTACCTATCCCACAGCTCATGTTCTTTTCCATTGAAAGATAAATGTCCTTAGCTGCAAACCCAAAATCCAACAATTTTAAGGTAGCGAATTTCATCATAATCGGCGGGCCGCAGACCACCGCCACCGCGTTATTAATCTTCACGTCCTTGGGCGAAAGTATCGTGGTTACTACGCCGACATTGTCCTTCCACTTGCCTTTCGCCTCGTCGACGGTAAGTTTCATATCAACGCCGGCGATATCCTGCCAGGAGCCAAAAAGTGTTGTTTTGAAGATAAAATCGTCAGGTGTCTTGGCTCCAAACCGGCAGACTACAGATTTGAAATCCTTTATTCTATCGACCAGCGTCAGGAATAGAGACCGAATTGGCGCCAGGCCTACACCACCGCCGACGATATAAATTTCTTTGCCGACAAAATCGTCAACCGGATAACCGTTACCGTAGGGCCCGCGAATACCAACCATTTGTCCTTTGTTGCACTGGTGTAGCAAACCCGTTAGACGCCCGGCTTTCATAATACTAATTTCCATCTTCTCGGTCTCAGCCGGGGACGAAGAGGGCGTAAACGGCGCTTCTCCTTCACCAGGCAAAGTCAGCTCCACAAATTGGCCTGTCTCGAACTTGAAAGGTTCTTCCAGCACAATGACAAAGGTTTTAATCGTTGGGGATTCCTCTATAATCTCAACGATTTCGCCGTTTATAGGTTGATAAGGATTTTCGTTCATTTTGCAACTTTTGCCTTCTTCTTGTCTTTATCCTTAAGTTCTTCATTCAATTTCTTTAGTACGTCCCTGGTGTCCGTTCCACCCGCACAGGTATCTATGCACCTGCCGCAGCCGACGCACATTTCGAGGCCGTATCTTTCAAGAAAATAAACAAACTTGTGCAGGAGGCGATGTTTGACTCTATCGCCGAGCACCTTGCGCGGGTTTTCACCGCCGGCTACTTCGGCATAGGCCTGTCTCATACAACTGTCCCACATCTTCATCTTGGCGAAGTAGTCCTTTTGCCTGGTATCATAGAGGTAAAAACAATGGCAGGTAGGGCAAATCCTCGTACAGCCCTGACATTCGACACAACTTTTCGCCTCAGCATCAAAAATATCGGAGTCCTGACTGTTTTCCACGATTTCCTTAATTGGCACATCGAGCTGGTATTTGGCATTGTTTTCCTCAAGTTGTTTTTGTGTCTCAGCCCTGTTCTCATCTCGCTTGGCCAGAAGGGCATCAGTGACATCGCTGAAGAGTTGAGAGTGTTTTTCTATAAAATCCTGTCCCTTTTGCGAGCCGGCTTCTACGATAAAGCCATCGGTTATTCCTGAAACATTCAAATCAAAGCCGCTTTGAGCAAAAGGCTGCCCGCCGCAAAGGTTGCAGAAGCAATTCTCGCCGGGCTCGAAGCAATCGGATGAGATTACAAGCATATTCTGGCGCCGGCTTAGATAAAGCGGGTCGAGAAACTCCTCCTCGGTGAAAACCTTGTCCAGGATTTCGATAGAGCGCAAATCGCAGTCTTTAAGCCCGAATACGGCAAATGGTTTTACCTGCTCCGGCTCAGCAGGTTCCGGGAAAATCGCCGCAAGCTCACATATCGGAAACAAAAACTCTTTTACCGTCGGACAGGTGCGTATGTTGTTAAGTTCTACCGGCTCCTCAGCGGAAGGGTCATATTTTGTGTATATATAATGCTCTCCGGCTTTCTTCGGAACGTAAAGCTCCATCTTCTCGGCGACGGCATCCAAAAACGGCTTTAATTGTCTTGTAAATCCAGTTTTCATTTGTCACATCAGAATAAAACTTGATTTTATATGAAAATTACAAATCAAAATCCAGAACTTTTCAAGCATTTTACATTTTAATTTTTGTTTTTTTTCGTTTTTTCGCTTTATACCTTCCGCTTCTGGCGGCTCAACCTGCCGGCATATAGTACGGCAGGCAAGCAAGGTCCATCGCAATATCGATTGTTATTACCTTAACTTTTTTGGGAACTGTTATATGGCACGGCGAGAAATTCAAGATGCCTCTCACACCTGCTTTCACCAGCGCATCGGCTGTTTGCTGAGCAGCCTCTCGCGGCACTGCAATAATCGCAAGGCTGATTCCCCGCCTTTTCAACGTCCTCAGTTTTGAAGCGTCTTCAATCGTAAGATTTTCTATTTTCCTGCCGACCTTTTTGGGGTCGTTATCGAAAGCGGCAGCGACCCTAAAGTCATATATTCCAAAGCCGGGATATGCCAAAACAGCCAAACCCAGATTACCAACTCCAACTAAAGCTGCCTTCTGCACAACATCAAGTTTGAGGATTTTCTTAACTTGCTTTACGAGCTTCTCAATATTATAGCCCACTCCGGGTGTGCCGAAGGCGCCGAAATAGGAAAAATCCTTTCTTATTTGCCAAGAATTAACGCCAAGAAAATCAGCCAGATTTCGGCTGGATACACTCTGCTGCCCTTCTTCCAACAAAGACAGCAGCCCCCTCAGATAAAGAGGCAGCCGCCGGATACTCTCATCTGGAATCCTGTGGTATCTCATAAGCTGTAATACCATATTACGATTATTTAGTGCTTGCGTTCACATTCGCAAGCAACTGTAATCACAATGTACAAAATCATTACTACATTTGTCAATAAAAATCGCCTGTTTAATCAAAATAAAATTCTTTTGCTTAATTTGTTTACAGATAGTAAGTTATCATCTATAGCTCGAAAAAGTGCAAAGAAAAGAAGGATTTTTTTCTTTACTCAAACCGCCCCTTTGGTTGGCAGACACAAGCACCCGAAGGAAAACTAAATATTACAATCGTATCTTTCAAAGACCAGTTAATTTGAGTAATCTATTATTAGCAGGGAGAAGTTAAAATGGGTAAGTACGATTACATACGCCACGGTTTGCCTGAAAGACACGGGCGGCCCCCGCGGCGCGGGAGCCAAACCGGTATCCGGCTAAATCGCCGCAGTTTCTTAAAGGCCGTAAGTTTGGGCGCGGCGTCACTGGCCCTACCGGGATGCGTGAGCGGAGCTCAACAGCTTATGGGCGATTCGTCCTGGAAGAAGCCCAATTTCGTTTTAATTCTCGTCGACGACCTGGGCTGGCGGGACGTCGGCTGTTACGGCCCCGCCTCCGGCGGGTTCTACGAAACGCCCAATATCGACAGGCTCGCTGCTGACGGCATCCGCTTCACCAACGGTTATGCCGCCTGTGCGGTCTGCTCGCCGACACGGGCGGCCGTGATGACGGGACGCTACCCGGCCCGCCTCGGCGTTACAGACTGGATCCGTGCCCGATTCCAGGGTGGTAAAATACCCGCTGATAAGAAAAACCCCAGTGCATACGTCGGCGGTAAAAACAGAAAGCTGCTGTGCCCGCCAAACGCGCTGTGGATGGAGCTCCAGGAGCTTACCATTGCCGAAGCCCTCGAATCGGCCGGATATACATCCTGCCACATCGGCAAGTGGCACCTGGGCGCCGACGATTGGTACCCGGACAAGCAGGGCTTCGATTTCAACATCGGTGGCTGTGATTTCGGCCAGCCTCCCACCTATTTTGACCCGTATTTTCGGAAGGGCCAGGGACAAATCCCGACACTGAACCCCCGCCGCAAGGGCGAGTACCTGACCGACCGCGAAGCCGATGAAGCGGTCAGGTTCATCCGCCGGCACAAAGATAGGCCATTTTTCCTCTATATGGCCCACTATGCAGTCCACACACCAATCCAGGCCAAAGAGAACCTGACGGAAAAATACCGCAACAAACCTCGATATGGCCAGAAGAATCCGGCCTACGCCGCAATGGTTGAAAGCGTGGACGACTCCGTGGGCGAGATTTGTTCCGTCCTCGACGAACTTAATCTCACTGAAAACACGCTTGTTATCTTCACCAGCGACAATGGCGGGCTTTCAGGCGTTACCAACAACGCTCCGTTGCGTGCCGGCAAGGGCTATCCGTATGAAGGCGGTATCCGCGTACCTGTGATTATCCGCTGGTCGGGGGCAATAAAGCCGGCCACACTAAGCCACGAGCCGGTTACCAGCGTCGATTATTTCCCGACTATTTGCGAGGCCGCAGGTGTTCCGTTGCCGCGCGACCGCGCCATTGACGGCGTCTCGCTTGTTGAGCATCTAAAATCCAACGGCTCTAAGAAGCTTTCCCGGGATGCAATCTTCTGGCACTTCCCGCACTACCGCGGGGGCATCATGCCTTACAGCATAATCCGGGCAGGCGATTGGAAGCTCATCAAAAGATATGAGGGCAAAGCTTTCGAACTGTTTAATCTAAAGGTTGATCTGTCGGAGAAGAATGACCTCTCGCAGCAGTTGCCGGAAAAGGTCAAGGAGCTCGACGCTAAATTGAGCAGGTGGCTGCGGGCTACCGGCGCCAAACTGCCCAGGCCGAACCCAGCTTATCACCCTGGTGCCAAATCGCAGAAGAAGAGCTAAGGCCAAAAGAAGAAGGGAGCAAACAAATAACAAAAAGAAAGGAAAAATATGAGCATGCTCGATTATACACGCCGCGATTTTCTGAAAATCGCGGGATTACATGCCTCCATCTTTGCCATTCCGGGCTGCATAAACGCTGCGAAACGACCGGCTGATGCAACGTCCGGAGAAAAACCTAATATTCTCTGGATTACTTGCGAAGACATTAATCCCTACCTGGGCTGCTATGGCGATACTTATGCCATAACGCCGAATCTGGATAAGTTGGCCCGGGAGGGAGTGCTATACACAAACGCATTTGCCACTGCTCCGGTGTGCGCACCGGCACGTTCATGTTTGATCACAGGGGTGTATGCTACCTCCCTCGGCTCACAGCACTTGCGCTCTGACGTACGATTGCCGAAGCAGGTCAAGTGTTTTCCAGAATATTTGCGGTCAGCCGGATACTACTGTTCAAACAATTACAAAAAAGACTATAACTTTACCGATATAAACGTCTGGCACGAGTCAAGTAAAACGGCTCACTGGCGCAAGCGTAAGCCCGGCCAGCCGTTTTTTAGTGTGTTCAATTTTACTTCCACGCATCAAGGGCAGATTAATGGCTCCGATGAAGACTTTTTCGCCAAGTATCGCTCAAAACTTAAAGCCGAAGAGCTTCATGACCCAGCCAAAGTCCCGCTGCCACCATACTATCCCGATACTCCCATCGTGCGTAAGATATGGGTCCGCTACTACGACCTGATTACCTTTATGGACAAACAGGTCGGCGATTTGCTCGGTCAGCTCGAGGATGACGGCCTGGCTGATAATACAATCGTGTTCTTTTTTTCAGACCACGGCCTGGGTGTCCCTCGACACAAAAGAACACTGTACGATTCCGGTCTGCATGTCCCGTTAATAATTCGCTTCCCCGCCCGCTATCAGAACATCGCGCCGGTCAAAGCAGGCCGAAAAACCGACAGGATGGTGAGTTTCATTGATTTTGCGCCGACGGTTTTGAGCTTAGCTGGATTGCCAATCCCCCGCCACATGCAAGGCCGGGCGTTCCTTGGCGGCCAGGCAGGCCCACGACGAAAATATGTGTTTGGGGCAGCCAGCCGTGTGGACGAGGTCTATGAGATGTCACGCTGCGTCCGCGATAAGCGCTACAAGTATATTCGCAACTATATGCCGCATCTGCCGTATGTCCAGCCGAGTGAATATCCGGACAGGGCGGACATTATGAAGGAGCTTCGCAGAGTAGTTAAAGAAGGCAGGCTTACGGAAACGCAGAAATTATTCTGGCAGCCAACCAAGCCTTTGGAGGAACTCTATGACACCCAGGCTGACCCACATGAAATACGAAATTTGGCTGACTCGTCTGGCCATCAACGCATTCTCAAACGTATGCGCAAAGCGCACCGTAAATGGATGGCCGAGACGCGTGACACAGGCCTGCTGCCGGAGGCCCAAATGCACATTCTCGCCCAAGGCTCCACTCCCTATGAAATTGCCCAGCCGTCTGCCAAAAAATATCGTCTGCCGTGTGTATTATTGGCTGCTGACCTGGTCGGAAAATCTCCAGAGGCGCTTCCGAAGATGCTCGAGTTACTAAATGTCCCCCAGCCTGCGGTTAGGTACTGGGCGGTCGTTGCCATCAGTGCCCTGAATTCCCAGGCTGCTCCTGCCGCGGAAAAATTAACCGAATTACTTGAAGATTCGAGCCCCAATGCCCGATTTGCTGCTGCCGGCACGTTGTGTAAATTAGGATTGTGCGAAGACGCATTGCTGGTATTAGCCAAAGGCTTGGAGGACCAGCGGGAAACGGTAGTCTTACACGCGGCACGCGAAATCCAAAGTATTGGTAGCAGAGCACGGCCAATTGCCGAGCAAATAAAGCAAGCTAAAGCAAGATGTAAGAATCCGGATGGCAGCTACAAAAATAATAACCACGCAATGTTTATTGACTGGGCCCTAAAATACGCCCTGCAGAATTGTCAGCGATGAAGAAAAAACCTCATAGAGCTGAATACCCGGAGCGGAGCCGAAGGCCCGGACTGCTGGAAAAAAACATATTATTTTGCCTTTGGGGTACCGTTTTCTGACCCCAGCTCTATAATCTCCGTGCCCTGCCAGGGTCTGGCTAAATAGATGTCGCAGTCTATATCAAATTTATCTTTGTAGGCCTTGCGTACTTTTTGGCTTATTTCTTCTGCTGCCTCAGGTCTGGCCAGCGCCACAACCGAGCCGCCGAAACCGCCGCCACTAATTCTTGCGCCATAAGCCCCGTCACACTGGCAGATTTGCTCAACCAGGAAATCCGTCTGCTCGCACGATATCTGGTATAAATCCCTCGCAGAGCAATGAGAGGCGTACATCAGCCTGCCGAATTCCGCTATATTGTTTCGGCTCAAGGCCTCGGCCGCTACCCCTCTGCCGTAGTTGGCCCATTGGCAATCAGCCACAGGTTGCAAGTCAGCTGAGGGTTCAAATTCGTGATTGTCTTTGGCCCATTCTGAATAAAGGCAGATTTTGGCATCGTTTCGCTTTGACGCCGCCACCCAGCAGCAGCTATCTATTGCCGCAGCGATTATAAAACCCTCATTGTAATCAGTATGGCCGCTGATTAGTTCAACTCGCCCGCAAGCTCGGCTAATAAAGGCAGGCCTTTGACCGGCGAAAACATCTGCAAAATTTCTCAGGATTTTCTCAACGAAAGAATTATAGGCATCACTCATTCAAACAAGCCCCTTAAATATGATTTGCAAATCAGCAGGCACTGTGGGCCAAAACAACGGTTCACAAGAAACTAAAAACTATTGTTAGAGGATTTACCCAAATTTGGAACAAGAAGGATTCAGACGCTCCCGAAAAACTGTTGGACCATTACACGGCACTGTTGAATTAAGGCAGACAATTTTAGAAGATATTCGTCTTTATCGGCAAGGCACCCTTCTTGTTAGCTTCGGCCATGAAGAGCTTCAGCTCTTTCAACAGCGCTCTCATTTCCTCGGTACTCTCGACCAGAGTTTCGTACAATTGCGGATCATTTATGAGCTTGCCAGCGGTGCCTTTGCCGTTGTTTATCTTTCCTAAAATTACCCGCGTCTCCTTTAACGTCTGACTTAGTTCTTCGCTCGTCGTAACCATAGCGGCAATAAACTTATCTGCGTCGGCCTCAAAATTTTTCACAATTATGGTGCCGGTAGCAGAGAATTTCTGGACTTCTTCGAACATTTTCGTAGCTTGCTCGGATGCATCAGAGATGTTAGCCAGAATTGACTTGAAATTTGCCTTGGTGTTAGGGTCACTAACGACATCGTTAAGGTTCTTTGTAAGAGTGGTCACCGTCTCAACCAGCTGTTCGAATTTTTTCTGGCTTTCTTCCGGGAAAAATTCACTGGTCAGACCGGTTGTGCCCTGCAGCCACATGTCCTGGACCAAAAATTTTGTTTCCGGCCTATTTGGATCTTGAGCACTAAGGGGCAAATTAGGGTCAACCGCAAGTTCGATAGAACTACTGCCCAGACCGCGCGTCATCAATTTCACCTCAACATTCGAGGGAATATTAACGTATTCTTTATCAATACTAAGAACAACCACTGTCTGAGGATATTTCTTACGGGTATGCAAATCTTCGCGCATCTCTGGGGCCATAACGCTTGTAACTTTGCCGATTGGAAAGCCACCATAAAACACGTCAGTACCCTTGCGTACTCCCTTGGCTGTGGGAAATTGAACAAACACTTGAAAAGAGTTGAATCTACCGACAATTGACGGCAACGCGCTGAACTCAAATATCAGCCATATAAGCGCACATATTGCTCCTATTACAAAAACGCCTACAATAATATTGCGCCTTCTTTCAGCGGTTTCGTAATCACTCACTTTTTGCTTCCTTTCAAATTGGTCCGGCCTTCCAGAAACAATTCCCTTATGGCACGCAAAGGATAGCCGCTTTTGTTAAGTTTCTTTATCAGTTTAATTCGCTCAATACTTTTCTCGTCAAACAGCCGTCTGCCGGTCGGCGTAACTTCTGTCGGCTCAAGCAGACCGACCATAAGGTAGTATTGCAGAGACTGCCGGGAAATACCAGCTTTTTTTGCGGCTGCACCTATTGACATCAATTTTTTCTGACTCACCGTTTCACCATTCCACCATCTGACCGACTGGCCTGTTTTACCAGAGACAGGAATGACGCCCTTACCTGCTCAAATGTCAGTTGCCTTACTGCCTCTTTGGCGCTTGATTTATCTAATTTTCCAGAGCTTCGCGAAATCATAAGCAAATAATCGAAGTCAGCCGGAATCCGGTCCTGACTTTGCCGAAAGGCTTCTCTCAACAGCCGCTTTAATCGATTACGCACAACTGCACTGCCCCAGAATTTGCCAACAGAGACACCCAATCGCGAATGGCCGCAATCATTTTTGGCCATATACAGCGTAAGCACTTTATCACTGACGCGCAGACCACGACCCAGGATGTCTTTGAACTGACCGTTGCGAACGAGTCTCTTACTTTTCGCAAAAGAGAACCGCCTCAAAGTCCCACCGTTTTAGTTTTTAGTTCTTGCTTTTTAGTTTGCAGACTGTGAACTTACTTTACCTGCTGCCGGAGCCATTTCGTCTGCCATTCTACGTCTGTGTAAAACTTCGGCACTTATTTTGCGCAGCGCCTTGCGATAGTCCAGAACACCGACGAGCTCATCGCTCTCGCCGCCGGCCACTACGGGCATGTTTTCCAGATTATAGTGTCTCATCCATTCTATTGCATCCTCAAGCGGCTTATTCAGCGTCGTCTTATCACGTACCGGCTCGGCAACATCGCAGGCCAGCAGCCAGCCGGCAAATTCCCTGTTCGCAAACATCTCCTTAATATCCGGGATAGTGATTATCCCTACAATCCGAGATTGACCATCAATAACCGGATAATACACACTCTCAGAAGTGCTGAACACCTCAAGAATCTGGTGCAGCGGCAAATCCTGCGCAATGCTTGTCGGCGCAGTATCCATAACATCCTTAACGGTGTACGTCTTTATCAGGTCTTCCTCTGTAATATTAAGACCCACCTCGCCTGCCTTAAAAATCGCATATTTTGCCAACGGCGGCGCAAGAAGCTCATTTATGATGGTCGAGGCCAATACCGCGCTCAACATCACGCCTCCAAAGCTGGGAAATTCAAGAGCTGCTAAAAGGACCAGGCCTACGGTAACCCCTGCTTTTGGCAGTAGTGCAAGACCCAGATATTTTCTCACGGTCTCTGGTGCGCCGGAAACCTTCGCGCCAATCCTTGCCCCTGCGTATTTACCCAGGCATCGAGTTAGAACGATTAATAGTGCTAATATGCCTGCGGTGCCCACAACGCTTAAATCAAAATGCAATCCTGCCAATACAAAAAACATTGCATAGAGCACATCCTTAACCTCCTCGAGGACAAGAAACATTTCCTTTCTTCTTACTTTATTTACCAGGATAAAGCCGACAACCATATTAGCTAAAATTGATGAAAGGCCGAGGTAGCTGCTGATGCCGGCACACAGCATTACCATTCCGAAGACCACAACCAAAAGCAATTCGCGAGCTCTTGCAAGCCTGCTGATATACATTAAGGCGATGGCAAAGGCAACGCCAATCGCTACAGATTCCACTATGTATAGAAATGGGACGCCCAGCGTCTGATAAAAGGAAATTCCGCCGGCACCACTGACTAATGGCCGGGATATGCCTAAAGCGACGGCAAAGACCATAACTGCGATTGCGTCATCGAGTGCAACCACCGCCAACAGGGTCATACTCAAAGGCCCTCTTGCCTTGCATTCACTGATTATCGCCATTGTTGCCGCTGGAGCGGTCGCGCACGATACTGCACCTATGATAAAAGCCATCGGGAAATAGCTCTGCCAGAACGTTCCGGCTGGAATGACCAAATGGCCCGTGAAAGCTAAAACTACGGTGACTAAAAAGCACGCTCCCAAACTTTGAAAAGCTATTATCCAGGTGATGCTTTTCCCTAAGCCGCGTAAGGACTCCCTCTTAAGGCTGCTACCAATTAAATATGCAATAATCCCCAGAGCAATCTCGGTGATTATGTTCAGCTCTCCTACCGTTTCTTTTGATATTATCTTCAGAAGGGAAGGACCCAATAGAACGCCGACGATGATGTAGCCGGTAATCTTGGGAAGCTTGAATTTTTCCAGTGCCAATCCGCCAAGAAAACCGGCAACCACCATTATCCCTACTGCTAATAGCAAGTTCATCGCTGTTAAGACCTTTCTCGATTCTCGATTCCCGATTCTCGATTCTCGTCGAGTATCGAGTATCCAGTATCCAGTATCCAGTATCGAGCCACTATGTATATTATCGGCTTTTTATTGCCGTGACAATCCCGATTTATCGGGAGCAAAAAGTAAAAAGGCAAAGGTAAGAAGTGGCCGCAGAGAACTCAACCGATGTTCCCAGCGTACGCTGGGACCCAGAGAGAAAGGATTAGAATTAAACTCGGTGCTCTCCGCGGTGAAAATGGACGTTTTATTTTTTGTCGACCGTAACACCTGGCCAGTCGTCCGTGCGGAATGGGGAAGCCGGCAGGCCTTCTTTATTGTAGAGATTGCATACCGGGTTGTTTGCCCAGCCGTACCGCACAGCAGCCGGCTCGGAGACTTTGTTGCTGCTGACAACAACCGTATTGCCATCTATCTTTGCATCAGCCCAGACAAATTTGCGGTCCGCCCCGGCAACGGCGAAACCCTTCAATGGCTCACCTTCCCCGGCAACAAGGCCACCGCCAACATGCTCAAAATGCAGTACAATTTTATCACCTTCGACCTTCATCGATTTGTAGATTGGCCCGCAATATTCCAGCTTTTTACCATAGCTTTTGCCCAAAGCCCATAATGCCAAACGCTTACCGACATCCTGTTTGTTTTTTGGATGTATATTGTCCGCCTCTCCGATGTCTATGATTACTGCCATTCCCGTATTGGCTAAAGCCAACGTCATAAGCTGTGCCTCTCGCAGCTCTGCCCACGCACTGTCAACTGGTTCAGAGTCGACAGCCATAAAATTAGCCAACTGCACGAAAAGGAAGGGAAAATCACCCTGACCCCAGTCGTTCCGCCAGTTCTTAATCATTGCAGGAAAGAGCTTGCGATATTGATACGCCCGGCCTGCGTTCGATTCACCCTGATACCATATGGCACCCTGAATCCCATATGGAATCAGAGGAGCAATCATCGCATTATACAAACCCGCCGGCGAGTGAGGATTTGCCGGCCCGAACGGTGCACGCGGTCTCCGTGGCGGCTTCTTCCCCCCATCCTTGGCCTTCTTGACCGCCTCTTTCCATTTCTCGACATCCTCCTCATATTTCTTCTTGGCTTGCGGATACTTTGCAATCGCATCATCATAACGCTTCAAAATAAGCGCAAAATCCTCATCTTTCTCAAGCATCTCCCGTCTCGTCCACGCCTCGGCCGGAGTCCCTCCCCAGGAAGTATGAATTAAGCCTATCGGCACGCTCAGTTCTTTATGCAGCTCTCTGCCGAAGTAGTAGGCCACCGCTGAAAAACCCGGAACTATCTGCGGACTGCACAGCACCCAGCTGCCCACACAATCGGTCTGTGGCTGCTCCGCCACCTTCCGCTCCACGCTGAAGAGCCGAATATCGGGGTAATTAGCCTCGGTAATCTCCTGCTCAGCATTAGCCGACTGCCTCACCGACCACTGCATATTCGATTGGCCGGAGCATACCCAGACTTCGCCGACCAGAACGTTCTTCACCTTTATTTTGTTCTTACCATGAATGGTAATACTAAAAGGCCCGCCTTTTTTGGGCGGCTGGATTTTAACCATCCACTTGCCGTCATCGTCTGCCTTCGTAGAAGTCCCAAACAACTGCCAGCTCCCTTTCACGCGCACCTTCTCGCCCGGCTCTGACCAGCCCCAGATGCATGCCTTCTTGTCCCGCTGCAGAACCATATTATCACTTATTACCGCCGGCAGCTTAACGTCAGCGAAAGCTGCCTCTGCATTTGCCAGCAGCAAAACCAAACAAAGGACCCAAACAATCGGTTCACTAAAGCTGATTTTCCTCCAACTCATCTCTCAACCCCTTAATATGCAAAATAGATTACTAAAAAATCCGGGACCTTTTCTAATCCGTCCTCCAAATCTTGCCCTTCCTCTAAATTAGTCTATCTTTAAGCCGGCACAGCGAAAACCAAATGATAAACAACAAATGGCAATTTGTAAAGAATAAATTGAACAAAAGAGAAAAGACGCTTGGACGACAAATCCGGTTTGGCCGAGAAAGCCGCCCGGATAAAAAGCCGCTGCCGATTAAGTAGAATCGTCAGCTTTTTTTGAGACGTTGGAAATTACATCGTCGGCAAAAGTGCAGACGGAAACTATCCGATATTTCTTATATTCGCCGACAAGACTAAAAAATTTGCGAACTTTAGCTTCAACTGTCAGTACAATTGTGGTATAGTATTCTCCGTAAGTAGTAGTTTCAGGAGGATAAATAAAGTGTCCGGACAATGTAGAAAACTGGCCCGCATTTGGCCGGCGGCTCTCTTCTCCGTGATTACACTCGCTGCGGTAGTAATCTCGGCAGGATGTAAAAAGCAGCCCGCCGAGCAGACCAACACGGAGCATCAGCACGAGCAACGGGCAGCGAGCAACGGGCAGCGAGCAACGAGCCTGAGTCTAAACGACATCATCAGGGCCAGAAGGTCCTGGAACCCCGCTTTCACATCCTGGTATGGCAAAACGGCGCCGGACTTTACTTTGGCTGATATTACCGGCAAACAGCACAAATTAAGCGATTATCGCGGCAAAGATGTCATGATTATCTTCTGGGCAACCTGGTGCGGCCCCTGCATAATGGAGATACCGCATCTAATCGAATTACGAAACACTGTCAGCGAGGACAAATTGGCAATGCTCGCCATATCAAATGAGCGCCCGGATTTGGTTAAAAAGTTCGTTGCCCAAAAAAAGCTCAACTATAGCGTCCTGCTCGACGAAGGCACTATGCCGACACCTTACAACCAGGTAAGGGGTATTCCCTGCAGCTTTTTTATCGACCCTGAAGGCAAAATAAAACTTGCTACCGTAGGCGTACTACCATTAGGTGCAATCAAGGCCATACTGCAGGCTGAATGACCATAATTTATAGCAAAAAAACCTTAAAAATTTTCTGGACAATACCGTGGGGAGCAGTTATAATATAAAATGTCTTAGGAATTTGTAACTTCACAGTGGCGTTGAAGAGAAAGGCAGTTTGCTATGGCACATAAAAAGGGACAAGGCTCTTCGAGAAACGGTCGGGACAGCAATCCGAAGTACAGAAGTGTGAAGCTGTTCGGCGGTCAAGTTGTAAAGGCCGGCTCCATCATCGTCCGACAGTGTGGAACAAAATTCTTCGCTGGCCACAATGTTGGAATGGGCAGGGACTTTACGTTATTCGCCACCACGGATGGAACAATCCGTTTCCAGGGCCGAAAGATCCACGTCGTCTAAAAAATGCAAAGGTTACTATAGACTGAAAGGATGGTTTTGAGCCATCCTTTTTTTTGTCTGGAGGTTGCAATGAACCAAAAAAGGCGCATTTCTGGAATATCCTTTCACCAGTCTCTTGTATTGGTTTTAGGCGGCGTTTTTCTGGTAACAACTGCTATGGCCGGTGGACTTGAGTCTACGGGTAACACGGACGGCGTGCTGACCTGGAATCTCGGCACGCTTGAGCCCGGTGAGTCAATGAAGAAAACGGTCATCTTCGCGTATGCCGACTCCCATGACAAACTGGTTGCGTTGTTGGAACGGGCACGCCGTGATTTGAGGAACTTGTCCGACTCGCCACGGACTATCCGCGAAACAAATCATCGAGGGGACGTGTGGATTAAAAACGCTGTTACCGATTTTGCCCTTGGCGCTGGTGGTTCGTTTTTCTGGGAGGGCAAGCGTCAGGCACTTACATGTGCGCACGGCGGCCAGCTCAGCCGATTCGGCTACTATGTCCGTTACAACGATGGCGCACCCAAACTCGCGGGAACGTCTATAAACAAAGAAGGAGCCCTTGAAAACCTGCGTATCATCCAACCAAGTCGGCCACTTGGCAAGACACAAGCAAAAGCAGAACTCGAAACCATTGACAAAAAGCTTCGGCTCGGCATCCACGCGATGATGGGCAATGGATCTGTCGCTGCCGTAGAATTTGTGGCGACCAACATTGGCACGGCACCACTGAACGATACGCAACTGAGCGTCTACTCCAACCTCGAATCGGCCCACTCCCACGAAAATGATTACAGCATTTTGGACAACGATATTGGCGGGATACTTGTAATGGACCCGCCGACCGGCATGTGCATTGCTATGGTCGGGCTGACCCACCCGACCACGGGGCACTCAGGCAACTGGGCGTCACAAAAGGAACTGCGGATGGGCGGGGGTATTGCATTTGATGAATGGAAAGCAGCCAGCGGTCAAAAGTATATGCGGGAACGCCTGCTTCGAGCATCCATACCACATCCGACCGCCCCATACGTTGAGCCAACAGAGCCGGCAACCAGGACACTTGGTCCAACCGAAGCAATCGCAGCGATTGAAAGTGACTGGCTTTTCCAGGCAGACAACAATCCCACACCAAAACGCATCTCAAATGAGGTTCTCTGGGCCCGCCGGTTGGCTTCAAGGCTGGCAAAGAATGCTACGACGCATAGCCTCAAGAGTGAGCTGGACGAGCTGGAAGAATTGGAAAGGCAGTTTGTCCAATTACCAAACAACGTTTCCAACGCCGGACTCCGCCAACTGTACTTCGCTGTCCGCTCTGTCAAACGCCGCATTACATTCAAAAATCCAACGCTGGATTTCTCCAGTGTCATTTTTATCGACAATCCATACCCTCAGGGTTCGGAGTGGCCGCACCAGGCGAGACATCGCAACGGCATGATGGCTGTGCCCGGCGGCAGGCTGCTGCTTCTGGACGGTCTGCACCCGGGTGGAAAAATCCGCAAACTTGCTCCGGACAAACCGGGTAGTTTTTGGAGACCGGATTTGTCCTTTGATGCAAAAAAAGTCCTTTTCTGCTACAAGCCGCACGATGAAAAGTCTTTCCACCTTTACGAAATCAACATCGGCGGGACGCATTTGCGGCAATTGACCTTCGGCGACTACGATGACCTGGATCCCATTTACCTGCCCGACGGGCACATAATATTTTCCTCCACACGCGCCAATACATACATCCGCTGCATGCCCTACACATATTGCTACGTACTGGCACGGTGCGACAGCGACGGAAAGAATATCTACCTGATCTCCCGGAACAACGAGACCGACTGGCTGCCGGCGCTCCTTAACGACGGCCGTGTGATATACTCGAGGTGGGAATACCACGACAAGGCCTTGTGGCGTATACAGAGTCTTTGGACGACGAACCAGGACGGCAGCGGCACCGCCACTTTTTGGGGCAACCAGAGCGTCTGGCCGGACCATCTGGCCGAGGCACGCCCCATTCCGGGCAGTTCACGAGTTATGTTCACCGGCCTGGCGCACCATAACTTCTTTGACGGCTCAATCGGCATACTTGACACGTGCGAGGGACACAACTTTCCGCGTGGGCTGAGGAAAGTAACATGCGATATGCCGTGGCCCGAATGTGGAAAGCCACCGGTTGATCCACACGAGTCGCCGGACTACCACGCCTCGGGAAAATTTACCGCCTACAAATCGCCATATCCGCTCAGCGAGGAGGACTTCTTAGTCTCCGCTCGCAGCAGGGGCAAGTTCCGACTGTACCTAATGGACGTCTACGGTAACCGCGAACTGATTTACGAAGGGGCCCATCACATCTGGTACGCTATGCCTGTCAAACCTCGCAAACGCCCGACGGCGCAGGCAGGTCGTGTTGCCTGGCCCGGCACCGGCAAGGACCGAAAGGCACCCCAGCCTGGGCTGCTTTACAGCCAGGATGTCTACCAGGGAGTTCCCGACCTGCCGCGGGGCAAGGCCAGGTATCTGCGGGTAATTCAAATGGACACCCGCACGTATTCAAGCTGGACCCGCGACGGGCGGTTCTCAGGTCCTGTAGTTTCGCTTATACAAGATGACGGAGTTAAACGCATCCTCGGCACAGTCCCCATTGAAGCCGACGGCTCCGTATATTTCAAAGTTCCATCGGGTCAGACGCTTCATTTTCAGTTGCTTGACGAGCACTTTCGCGCCTTACAAACCATGCGCTCATTCTCGGGAGTGATGCCGGGCGAACAACGTGGCTGTCTCGGCTGTCACGAATTGCACAGTACCGCCGCCCCGAACAAGCGCGGCAGCGCCCTGCGATCCGAGCCGGCTGAATTGACGCCACCACCCTGGGGCACTCAGAGCATAAGCTACACACGATTCGTTCAGCCTGTTCTTGATGAATACTGCGGAAAATGTCACCAGGGTGACGGCGAGGCCCGAAAGACACTTGACCTGACACTGCGACCGGGATTCCGAATGTTCAAAGAGCCATACGTTACGCTGGTCGGCGGTGCCCAATATAGCGGCGTGGACCCCAAAAAGAAAGGCATCACCGGGGCCATTATGGCTGAGAATTATAACCAGAGCGACCCTGAAAGCTACGTAACGTTGCGGCCGATGCAGCATTTGTCCTTTAAAAGTAAACTCATCAATATCGCTATGAGCGGCGAACACTACAATGTGAAGGTTGATCCTGCAAGCCTCAGGCGGCTTATCGCATGGGTCGACACTAACTGCCCTTACCGGGGTGAAGAAGATATTCGAGCGATACCAGACCCGAACTTTCCCGGCATTGAGTACCTGCCTATCAGACCACGGGTGGCCAGTGCGCCGGTCGTTCAGCGCCCGTGAGGTTTGGGGGCATGTCGAGCAGGAATACAGTCCCGGCAAAGGCAGATGAGTAACAGGGACCTGCCGGATGCCGGTTTCGAAATGCGATCGGCGAAATGCAAACGTTATGTTTATCGACGAGGCACAAATCTGGGTCAAGGCAGGTGACGGCGGCAATGGCTGTCTGAGCTTCCGCCGCGAGAAGTACGTCCCCAAAGGGGGCCCCGACGGCGGTGACGGCGGTAGGGGGGGCAACATCTATTTCGAGGCCGTGGAAAACCTCGATACCTTATTAGATTTTGCAGGCAAGCATCACTGGCGCGCCCAAAACGGCCAACCCGGCTCAGGGGCAAATAAACACGGAGCAAATGGCCAGGACCTGATAATCTCTGTCCCGCCCGGTACACTCATCTACGATGTCGATCTCGACCTGCTCCTCAAAGACCTCAACAAGGTCGGATTGAAGGTCTGTATCTGCCGAGGCGGAAAAGGCGGAAGAGGCAATAAGGCCTTCGCAACCTCAACCAATCAAGCCCCAAGGCACACCGAGCCCGGCAAAACGGGCCAGGAAAGAAATATAAAGCTCGAATTAAAACTCATCGCCGATGTCGGACTGGTTGGTATGCCGAATGCCGGCAAAAGCACGCTCATCTCCCGCTGCTCAGCCGCAAGGCCGAAAATCGCCGATTATCCGTTCACCACAATCGAACCGGTGCTCGGCATCGTCGAGCTAAGCGACTTCCGGCGGTTCGTTATGGCTGACATACCCGGCCTAATCGAAGGCGCCCACAACGGAGCAGGCCTCGGCTTCGAGTTCCTCAGACACATAGAAAGAACTCGAATTATCGTCCACATCCTTGATATAATGCCGACTGTTGGCTCTGACGCCGTGGAAAATTACAAAGCCATACGCCGCGAGTTGCAGCAGTACAGCAAAGCCCTTGCTCGAAAACCTGAGGTCATCGTCGCCAATAAAATAGACCTCGACCCCGACGGGGAAATAGTAAAAGACCTGAGAAAAAAGCTGGGCAAAAAGATTTACCCAATCTCAGCAGTTACCGGCGCCGGAATCAAAGAGCTGAGCGAATTGTTGTGGAAGAAAGTTAAAGAACTTAAGAGCTGATCTTCCCCCTATGAACACAAAAAAAGCCGAGCCAAACCAGCCCGGCCTTTAGTTGTTCGAAGGTTAATACACCAGATCACCTCGTTGGGGATTCTATTTTAGGTTGCAGTACAACTTCTACGACATGATTTCTTTTCCGTGGAACGTCTTTTTGCCAGATATAAACATCAAATTCTCCCACCGTTTCATGCAACGTATTTTCTACAGAGCTTCGAACTATCTCCACGCTTTTTGGCAGAGACAGTATAAAACTCTCCAGCACAGGTGCACCAGGAAAGTTTTGCATACGTAGCATATAACTCTGACTTTTCTCATCTTTTGCTAATTCATTTCTATCCTGTCCACAGCAAAAATAATTTCTGCTTTGCCAAGGCTCCAGCGGTCGGTCCAGTGTCCAATAAAAAGAAAACTTGCCTGGAGAGGTTTTTTTCCGCTGACGCAAACGAATTTTTTGACGTTTCCCAAGTTCATCATACAGCACGTAATCACGGCCGTCGGTGTTCCACATATACACTTCTCCCGTCAGCGTTTTGTCGCTATTATTGCGAAGAATTCCTACGCCACCTAATAGTACCTTAAATTCGTTGTCTACAAAATAAAGCTTCGTATTTACCCATTTTGATTTTGATCTTGAAACCGACTCTTTGTGAAATTGTGTTGCATACGAGATAACCTCGCTGTATGAATACAATCCATCAATCTCATTCAGGTCCTTCACACCTGAATAATCTATCTGTGGTACTGCATCATCAATGTCGAAAACTTGAGCACCCTTTGGAATTTCAAACTCGAATATTCTCTCTGGTACAGGGTCATCATAATAGATTTCGTCCACATAACGCAGAATCTCTCGACTCGTGTCTAAACTTGCCTTTGTAATACCAATGCTAATAGGCAGGTATGTTTCGGGGTCAATTAGTGCCTCAAAAGTTATCATTTCACTAATTACTTCCAATACTATGACCTCCTGTTCTGTTTTTTCATCGTATTTGCGATAGTCAATGATAGTACCGCCCAAATCCTGCGCTATTTCATTAATTTGTTCGAAAACATTATCCATCCGCATAGAGAAGTGTATATCCTGGCCTTTTACTTTTCGTACCGTATTGCTTTCTTGGTCATAGTAATATGTTAGCTCTGGCGTTGCCACAATCAGCTTTCGCTCATCAATTTTATTAATATAAAAATACTCAACCTCTCTAGTATCCTCATTAGCTTTCATCCACATTTCTATTTGGTTGTCATTCCAGTCTTTACCGAACAAATGTACTGTTAGAGTATTGGAAATTGCTTCAATGGTTTGTTCGATAGCGTAAGCAGCAGGGATCGATTTATCCCAAAGACTTACTGAAAGACCCACCGCGACAATTATCACCGCCGCGGCGGCGAATTTTGTTATTCTACTTTTCATAATTATTCTCCGGATATTCGGCTGAATTGCAGCCGAATTCTTCTTTTTTGACTCTTCAAGCGTCCCCATTACATTACCAAGAACTCTCTCGTCCAACTCAGCACTTGTGGTAGCCGGCAAACTTTCAACATAAATATTCTTAATGTGCTTCTCTATGTTTTTTGCAGGCTTCATTTTTGCACCTCACTATTGAATAGTAAACGTAGTTTATCCAAACCGTAGCGATAGCGACTTTTGGCCGTATTTATTGAAATATTCAGTGATTTGGCAATGTGCCTAAACCTCATACTGTTGTGCAAACGTAAGACTATGATTTCTCGCTGCTCGTAAGGAAGTTCAGCCATGGCATCCTTTAGTTGCTGATATTCTTCATTGAAAATAGCAGATTGCTCTGGCCCGTTCGCATCTGATTTGATGTGTCCTGCTTCATCAATTCCAACCGTCTTTTTTCGCTGTTTTGCTCGATACACGTTACGAGCATGATTTACAATACAAGTTGTCAAAAAACTTTTAAGATTTCCAGTCAAGCGAATTTCTCCCATAGATTGTGTAAAAGTAACAAAGGTGTCATTCACAACATCTTCAGCAGCACTTATATCATTCAAGAGAGCAACCGCTAACTTCAGTAAATCATCTTTGTACTTTTCATAGATGCGACACAGAGCATCCCTGTCCCCGCGATTAAATCTTAATTTGAGCAGTGTATCTTCAACCATTAACGAGCAGCTTGTACAATATACAACGGTCGACCATCACCTATATGACAAACAAACATCCCTTTTGGGTCTAAATATAATCAATTTCCCTGCCGGATTTTGTTTTGCAAGCCCAAAATCCCCTCGTACCTAAAAAAAAGCAAAAAAAGGCCGGGCAAGAGTACGCCCGGCCTAATAATCTCATATTCGGCGATAGAAGTGAAATTTATCGTTTAGACTGAAGGTTTTGCGATAATTCTTTGCACAAATCCAGCGATTGGTCAATTCGCTCGACAAAGTAATCTGCAAAAGATGCTTTGTTGCCAAATTCCTTGGTCAATATATGGTGACAAGTTTCTTTACTGGTTGTGGCAATCTGCCCGCCCCTCCATTTCGCAATTCCAGCTTGATACGTCTCACTTCTACTGTAGGCTTTGGCTGTTTGCAGGAACTGCCATCTCGCAATTTGAGCATATGATATCAGGTCGCAAAGTTCGTCGATCCTTTGAGTTAATTGTCTGCACAGTTTCCATTGCTTTTCCATCTCGCATCGTGCCATTTTCTTGTCCAACTGCAAAACATTTTTTCGGGCTTGATCCATACAACGCCTCGCATACCTGTCAGCATCAAAGATTTCAAGACTCTCTATTTCCCGTCGAGCTATTTGCAGGTCCCGCTCGATTGCTGTCAGAAGCCTATCAGCCCCGACATGTTCACCTGGATCATCCCAGGGCAACTGCTTGAACCATTCGCAATATGCAACAAAACTCGGCAGGCAATGCTCGATATAAGGGAAGCCAAGCTCTGAGTACCTGGCTGCGTCCCGTATTTCCTCCGCATATTCTTCCATCTGTTTGCAAACATGAACGGTCTCGTTGATCCATGTGACATCCTCGATCTTCCCCAGCCAGTCACGGAACTGGTCCGAATATATCAAGAATATTCGAAAACCTATCTGATCACTTGCCTCACGCTCATCGCAACGGGCTTTTTCTTCAGCCATTATAGCCGACATCCGAATTCTAAACTCCTGATCCAATTCTGCTCTGGCCAGCCAACCTAACCTCTGCCAGAAATCGCTAAACAGGTCTGCGTAAAATTCAATCTTTTCAGAGTCTTTTTCTTCGGCGGCCAATAGAAGTTTTTTCATATATTCATCATGTGACTGCTCTACTCTTTGGACTAATTCAGCCCAGGCTACATTTGCCATATCCGGTCCGCCAATAAGTTTTAGTCCAAACAATATAGCGATAATTATCACCGCCGCAGCGGCTAACTTTGTTATTCTACTTCTCATAATAATTCTCCATATATTAGGCTCAGCCGAAACCGATTTTGTTTTTTCAAATTTTTCCAATGCTGTTAAAGCGTTACTGATAATCCTGTCATCGACTTTCGAGTTGACCGTGACATCTGATTTAGCAAACAATTTTCTTATCTTTTCTGCTGAGCTCATTTTTATATCTCACTATCCAAAAGCGACCGCAATTTGCGAATTCCATACCTGTATCGGCCCTTAACTGTATTGACAGAGATGCCCAAGGATTTAGCGATAACCCTAAATCGCATTTGACCGTGTATATGCAATACAATCACTTCTCTTTGCTCATACGGCAGCTTGGCCAACGCCGAACTTAATAGCTGTAACTGTTCATTACAGACAATAAGTCGGCTTGGGTCACTCATATCCAGGGGTGCTGAACAAGCCTGTTCCGGGCTTAGAGCCTGGCTTTGCTTTTTCCGCATCAGGTCACGAACCCGATTGGCGACGCATTTAGCTAAGTAACCTTTCAGACTGCCGGTGAGCTCAAAGTTCTCCAAATTCCGGGCAAAAGCAACGAAAACATCATGAACAGCATCTTCTGCAACATTCACATCATGCGAAAGAGCAATAGCTATGATCAGCAAACTATCTCTGTACTTTTCATAGATGCGGCGCAGAGCGTCCCTGCTTCCTTGTTTACGCCTCATCACGAACAACCTATCTGTCATTAAGACAACCTCATAGATGAGCGATGAACGTTCACTACCCATATAACGATTCAGACGACCGTTTGGGTATAAAGAAAATGGAGCTGCCACAATTTTAGCGGGTTCTTGGCTCAATGGACATGAAAAAGGCCGAGCTAAAGTAAGCCCGGCCTTTGTGATATACATTATATGTACTCAAGGATTTTGCTTGGGCAGATTCTCCGGCGCTAGGTCCTTGACAGTAAGATCGCCGTAGATAACACGATATGTTTGTGAGGCTTGGGGACGATACCAACAAATTGCAGTATCAGTGTCCCCGAGTTCTACGCCCTTACCGGCATAGTGCCAGTCGTTCTCCGGCTTCATCATCATCACAAACCGCATTCCGCGAGCCAATTTCATGGTGTGTTGCATTTTCTCATCTTCGGTTCCCTTAAATTTTGATACTTTACCCTCTCTTTTCATCTCGCTGGCTACTCTTGCAAACTCCACCGGCTTAAGGCTTGGCGGAAACAAGCCGCCTTCGACAGTTGCTGCAAACCATCGGAGTAAGTTTATTAAGTCCTGACAGTTAACCTCAGATCTGTCAACTTTTAGTGGTTCCTTCCTTATATAACCAGCAGGTGGCGTAAGGCTAAAGAGCGCATCGTCCAGCTCAACGTCAAACTTGAAATCCGTGCCAACAATTCGTGTGTTTGGGGCATTTGGGAACTGTCCTTCCACGCGAACCAGATCACACGTTTGGACGTCAACCCAGAAGGTGGCATCAATGCCGTGTTCAATCACACAGAAGCCCTGGACGATTCGACCATTCATTTCCTTCTTCGCAAGTACTTCGTTTGCCAGGTCTGGAAGTGCCCTCATATGTTCGAAAAAGTCCTGTGTCTGCTCGGCTGGCACATTTTCAAGGTCCCTTTCGGTAAATTGTTTTTTTGAATGGTCAATGAAAATTGCCTTTTTTTGAGTCAGGTCACTGATCATGACAGTATCGCCAGCCACCGTTCGTTTAAGTCCGGGTTCCTTGCGCGCATTTTCAAACCGCATAGTCTGTTGTCCCAATTGAACTTCTGTAGTGAATGTTACTGTACGGGCTTTGCGGATTCGCTGGACGACGTCAGCAAAGACCAGGTCAGACTTGCTCGGCCCTGCAATAAAGTTCAGTCCTAAAATCACTGCTATTATTATTATCACTGCCGCAGCGGTCAACTTTGTTATTCTACTTTTCATAATGGTATCTCCAACAAATGCTCTTATATGAGCAACTCTGCTCGTCTGTTTGTATTGTGCCGAAAGCTTGGGCAGCGAAGCCATCAAAGTCTCCCGAAGATGGTCGTGCTTTTGGTTAAACGCTTCGTACAGCTTATTCAAATTATCATCCAATGGCGTTTTCATCAGATATTCTCCTGTTCGGCAATCAATAACCGTTCCAAGCGTTTGCGTGCCCTTTCGAGGACGCGGTAAAATCCCGACCTTGACAGTCCCAATATCCTGCGGGCGTTGTCAGCCGATTTGCCCTGCAGATAGAAGATATGCAATGCTAATCGCTCTTTGGGCGGAAGTGCCGTAATCATTTTTCGAAGCTGCTCTATCCGGTCATCATTCGGCGGGTCAGGAGCAGCCGCTTGGGCATCATTAAGCCCGACATTCCTGTCTTGGCTACGTAACCTTTGGCGTCGCCATTCCTTACAGCGCAGCCGGGCAATTCCAACAAGCCACTTTCCAAAACTATCCGCATTGCGCAAATGGTCTAACTTCTCATACGCCCGCATAAATACGTCCTGTGCGAGATCCTGGGCGTCAGCAAGATTGCCGGTCATATCGTAACAGACAGCCCGAACCAAAGGCGCATAGCGGTCATACAGTTTCTCGTAGGCCGTATTCTCACCGGCAAATACAGCCTGTATCAGTTTTCTATCGCTTGGTATTGTCAACTCGCAACCCTCAAGCCTTGAGGTACTCTATAAACATAGTGACCAAACAGGGCAATTTGTCTACTGGAATTTTGAGATTTTTTCTTAACCAAAGCGTTGCGCAGAATTCAACCGATGGGAGAACGGAAGATAGGAAGCCGGCAGACTGGGTTTTCCAGCTTATGGCAGGTTTTCGAGGTCGGCCAGGTCCCTGTGCCTGCCACAGGCCTTCTTATTGATCTTCAGATGCTTCAAGCTAATCAAGTTGACTTTCACGCCGTCCAGTATATCCGCTACCCGTTCAGCGTAACATTCATTGAAATTAACACCGGAAACCGTTGTGGCGAGTTCTATCCTGACAGGTGGTATGCCCAGGCGGATTATTTGCCATTCTTTGAGGAAAAGCTCCGGCGATAATTCGGGAAGGTCGAAGCCAAACTCTTTTAGGACGGCAACAATCCTCTCCGAATTGGCCGGATTCATAGCAATCCAAATATCCATATCGACGGTAGCCCGCGGATAACCATGATAACCAACAGCATATCCACCGATAAGCAAATACTCAACCTGATGAGCGTTGAGTAACTTCAAGAACTCTTTGAAGTCGGATGGCAGATGAATCGTAGCCATAGATAATTTGCCGCATCAATTCAACGGCTTCCAGGCGTTCGTAAGGGGTTCTGGAAAGCCAATATGATTTCTCATCTGACTTATCGAAAACTGATGCTACTGTAAAAGCATCTCTTTGTATCTTCGGAAAATCGAGCCTGTCCATACAATAACTATACCAGAAAAAGGCAGGGGTGTAAACAAAACTTCTTGTCCGTAATTCTCCCCGATCTTTATGACAATTATTAGAATAGTCATAAATTGACATCAGCAAAGAAATAGAGTAAAAAAGGTACGGATAAATACGAGGCATAAGGCACGAATTATGAACATAATCGCAGTAGATATCGGCAATACGAATATCACAATCGGGCTTTTTCTTAAAGACGAAGAAGAATTTATCAAGTCCATCCCGGGCCGGTCCCGCAAAAAGCTGACAGATTGTTTCAAATCCGCCTGGCAAAAAATCCCAATCCTCGAAAGCTCGAAAGAAAAGAAGCGCAACGGCGTAATTGTCGTCAGCAGCGTCAAACCCGCCTGGACCAAACTCATCCGGCAAATCGTAAAAGACAATCTCAGCGAAAAGGTTTATATCATAGGTAAAGACATACCCCTGCCGATGACTCTCTGGGTGGATGAACCGGACAAAGTCGGCACCGACAGGGTAGTCTCAGCCGCAGCCGCCTATGATGTCGTCGAGGATGCGGTAGTAGTGGCG